>CAILFU010000069.1 GCA_903833595.1 uncultured Pseudomonadota bacterium | reverse complement strand
AGAAAAAGCTTATAGGCCGGGTTATCTGTTTCATCCCAGTATGGATAACCCAAATTGTCTAAAAATTTCTTGAATTCAGTAGCATCAGCAGGAGGCACTTGCATGCCGACTAGCACTCGCCCAAAGTCTGCGCCGTGATTGCGATAGTGGAATAAGCTGATGTTCCAATCATGCCCCATCGTGTCTAAAAATTTCATTAGCGCACCAGGCTTTTCTGGGAACTCGAATCTAAATACCACTTCATGTTCAGCTTGCGGTGCATGACCGCCTACAAGATGCCGTAAATGTAGCTTAGCCACTTCGTTATCGGTTAAGTCTATGGTGGGTAAGCCTTGCGCTTGTAAATTTGCTACCAGCTTGGCGGATTCTGTAGGGTCAGCAATGGCTACACCAACAAATATATGGGCTGATTTTGGATCGGAATAGCGGTAATTAAATTCAGTAATATTGCGGTCACCCAGTAATCGGCAAAATGTTTTAAAGGCACCTGGTTTTTCTGGGATGGTGACTGCTAACACGGCCTCGCGTTTTTCACCTATTTCGGCACGCTCAGCAATAAAGCGTAAACGATCAAAATTCATGTTGGCACCAGAAGCAATGCCGATTAAGGTTTTACCAGTTAAGTGATTGCGTTCGGCATATTCTTTAAGACCTGCGGTGGCGAGTGCGCCAGCGGGCTCTAAAATACTACGGGTATCTTCAAACACGTCTTTAATGGCCGCGCAAATCGCATCGTTATCTACCACAATCATTTCATCAACATATTGCTGGCTAAGCTTGAACGTGTGCTCACCCACTTGTTTGACTGCTGCACCATCGGCAAATAAGCCCACTTGGTCTAACATCACGCGCTTGCCTTGCTTGAGTGACTCAGTCATGGCTTCAGCATCTTTGGCTTCAACACCGATGATTTTAATTTCGGGACGCATCGCCTTTACATAAGCCGCAATGCCGGCCAATAATCCACCGCCACCTACACAGCAAAATATCGCCTCGATAGGTTCAGGGTGTGCATTAAGAATTTCTAGTGCAATCGTGCCTTGTCCAGCGATTACATCAGGGTCGTCGTATGGATGCACAAAAGTGAGTATTTCAGATTTTTCTAGTTCAAGCGCTTTTACATAAGCATCAGAATAGCTATCACCAAACAATATCACCTCAGCACCACGCGCTTTAACGGCATTAATTTTAATAGCCGGCGTGGTGGTTGGCATGACAATGACTGCGCGGCATTTAAGTTTTTGTGCAGCCAACGCCACGCCTTGAGCATGATTGCCCGCAGATGCAGCAATTACCCCGCGTTTTAGTACATCGCTGGGTAAGCTTGCCATTTTATTATAGGCGCCACGTAGCTTAAACGAGAATACAGGCTGCATATCCTCGCGTTTAAGTAGCACGCGATTATGGATGCGGGCGGATAAATTAGGCTGAAATTGTAGAGGCGTTTTTTTCGCTACATCGTAGACGTGTGAATTTTCTATTTTTTGTTTGTAATCGATGGTCATGAGCTATTTTTAAACAGGGCCTGTTTTTAAATCAACTGTCGCAGTGTATTATGTTGAATTGTTTGTATTATAAAGAATTTGTAGAGGATTTACTTAAAATGGCATTTACCCAAGATGAATTAAAACAACAAGTGGCAAAAGCCGCCGTTGAATATGTAAAAGGCGGCATTATTGGCGTGGGCACAGGGTCGACCGCTAATTTTTTTATTGAAGAGCTAGCAAAAGTAAAACATAAAATTGATGGCGCTGTAGCAAGCTCAGAAGCAACGGCTCAGCGCTTGCGTGGTCATGGTATTGAAGTGTTTGACCTTAATAGCGTAGATGGCATGGAAATTTATGTAGATGGCGCAGATGAAATTACTGAGCATCTGCACATGTTAAAAGGCGGTGGGGGCGCATTAACAAGAGAAAAAATCGTTGCCGCTGTTGCTAAACAATTTATTTGTATCTGTGACGAGACTAAATATGTGCCGGTGCTAGGCAAATTCCCTTTACCAGTAGAAGTGTTGCCGATGGCAAAAAGTTACGTAGCGCGTGAGCTTGTTAAACTAGGTGGACAACCAGCATTGCGTAATTTCACGACCGATAATGGGAATGTGATTATAGATGTGCATGGATTGAACATTACTGACCCTATCGCGATGGAAGCTAAGATCAATCAAATCGTTGGCGTCGTAACTAATGGGTTGTTTGCAGCACGTCCTGCTAATGTATTGCTATTAGCGACTTCTGAAGGTGTAAAAACTTACAAAAAATAAGTTTTAGGTATGACGATTAGCATGCCTTAAGTCATAAATAAAAAGCGCTGATAAACAGCGCTTTTTATTTGGTAGCCTATTAGGTTAATTAGACTAAAATTTAGTTTTACTTACTGTGGTACATAGCCAGTAGCTGTATCTGCACCTTCACCAAAAAAATACTTTTCAGTTTGTTCGGTTAAGTATTTACGTGCTGATGCATCGGCCAAGCTTAAGCGATTTTCGTTGACTAGCATGGTTTGCTGTTTTAGCCATGTTGCCCATGCTTCTTTTGATACGTTCGCATAAATGCGTTTGCCAAGTTCGCCTGGGTAGGGAGGAAAGTCCATGCCATCGGCTTCTTTGCCTAATTTAATACAATTTACTGTACGTGCCATTTGTAATGCCTTAATTAACTGAATAAAGCACTATGATAACGCATGACTTTAAGAGGTGCGAGTGTACATGTTAATATTGTGTGATTATTGAACCATTAAAGTCTAAAAATATGAAAAACACTATAGAAAGTCCCTTTAAAGGTAAAACGGGGGCACGTCGTTTGATTAACGCATTTGGTTATTCGGTTGATGGGTTTAAAGCGGCATTTCAAAATGAAGATGCGTTTCGCCAAGAGCTGTTTTTGGCTACGATACTGGTTCCATTGGGTCTTTATTTAGGTAAAACAGGTGTTGAAAAAGCTTTATTGGTGGGGGTGGTGTTACTAGTGCTGATTGTTGAGCTATTTAACTCTGCGATTGAAGCGGCTGTGGACCATACGTCTATTGATGTACATCCGCTTGCCAAACGAGCAAAAGACATCGCCAGCGCATCGGTGATTGTTGCGCTAACCATTGTCATTAGTGTTTGGGGTTTGGTACTGTTTGGTTAATAGGAATTTATTAAAGTAAAAAGGCCGCGATTGCGGCCTTTTTATTGCAGCTAAATGCTGGTTAATGGGTCGCTAAGGGGTCTAAAAATCTGCCCGCATACCGATTAACACAGACCGTTCACCTGCCGGTGATAGGTCTTTTAAGAACGAGCTATGTTCACGTATTTCTTGGTTGAGTAAATTATTCGCTTTGGCAAATAACTCCATGTTAAGTTTAACGGGTAATTTATAAGTCACTAATGCACTGACGTCGGTATAGCCGTCAGTTGCTAACTCGTTTTCAGCCGTACGATTTTGCTTGAAGGCATGCAACATATCTATTCTAGCCCCTAAAGCATTCTTTTGATAATGCAAGCCAGCCCCTAAGCGTAGCGGTGTGATGCGCGGCAACGCTTGGCTATTGTCAAGGTTGCTGGCACGCACGTAGTCGCCACGTAGCTTTAAATCTAAATTATCTACTAAGTTAAATTTACCTTCCGCTTCTAGGCCTTTAAAACTGGCGGCGAATGCACTAAATTGCGCAATAGGGAGACTAGTATCAACATCAATGTTGCCAGTGTCTAACAAACCTAAAAAGCGACTAAACCTTGTGTAGTAGGCGCCAAAGTTGAAAGAATTTTTAGCATCTTTCCAGCGTATTTGTGCATCTAAGCCATTGGAACGCTCTTTGCTAAAGTTCGCATTACCTACTTCGTATTGGCCAGTCGCCAAATGAGCGCCATTAGCATACAGCTCAAAGTAACTGGGCGCACGTTCGTTGTGTGACAGGTTGCTTGCCAGTGACCAGTTGGAATTAAGTGTATACAGCCCACCTAACGCATAGCTGTATGCATTGAAACTAGCGGCTTGAGCCGTGGGTGATTTTGCCCAAGGGTTAGCATCTAAAGTCGTGTGTTCAGCACGACCGCCAAAGCTAAGCTTAAGTTTTTCTAGGTTCCATATGTTCAGTGGCATTTCTTCATAAACATAAATGGCATGATTTTGCGTTTGTACTGGTGGCACAAACGCTTCTGTCCCTAATGCTTCAAAGCGGGTATTTTGAAACTGAACCCCCACCACGCCTTCTATACTACTAAACTTAGCGTGGCCTAGTTCAACGCTACCTTCTACCCCGTTATTTTTAAAGGTTGTGCCAACGGTGCCGCCTTCAATTTCCTGATGCTGGTAGTCGGTATAAGCCATGCGCGCTTTTACGCGATTGATAATATTACCTAGGTCTTTAAATTCACTGGCTAAATCCCAGCGCTGACTTTTCATGTCAGCACGGACCGCGGCTTCTGCTACGGTGCCGTAATTACTATTAAAATCAGAGTAAGAGGCACCAATATAGCCGTTATCAAATGTGAGTGATGCCCCTAGTGCGCCACCGTCAGCGCTGGCGCTACTGTTAACAAGCTTGCCGTGATTCTCACGAAAAATGCTTGGGTCAGCTTGATTTTTACAGCTGGAGACGGCAAATCCAGGAATATTTAAGTCACTGGTTTTACGAGTATAGGCATCAGCATGAATCGCTATTTTGCCATTACCGACATCGACTACGCTAGCCAGATTGTTTTGGCTATCAGGTCCGCCTACTCGTGCTTCGGTTCTGCCAATAACGCCTGTCACAGATTCAGTTGGAATGCGGTGATCAATGGCATTGACTACGCCACCTACTGCGCTACCACCATAAAGTAAAGCGGCAGGCCCACGTACCACATCGATTTGTTCGATGACGAGCGGATCTATTGTCACTGCATGGTCAAAACTTAACGATGAAGCGTCTAACACCCCTACGCCATTTTGCATAATGCGCACTCGTTCAGCATCTAGGCCGCGTATTACAGGCCGAGAGGCGTTGGGCCCAAAATGCGTAGCCGCAACGCCGGGAATGCCATTTAGGGTATCGCCTAAGGTGCTTTCGCGTTTAAGTGATAGTTCACGCCCGCTTAATATTGAGACTGGAACCACTAGCGCGTCTGAGGCTACGGCAAGCGGATTGCCCGTCACGGAAATCGTTGGCAAATCAATATTTGTGGTTTGTTCTGCCCATACATGATTGATGAGTAGGCAATTGAGTGCTAATGGAATGGCTTTAATTACAAAAGACTTACTT
>CAILFU010000068.1 GCA_903833595.1 uncultured Pseudomonadota bacterium | reverse complement strand
TGCGAGGGGCTGATTTATATCGTAGAACGCAAACCAGATTTGCTATTAACCGACCTCACCCTGCCAGAAATCGATGGTTTTGCGATGCTTAAAGCCTTACGCGAAAACGAGGCACTCTCATCAATGGCCATTGCGGTGGTTACGCAATTGCCTGAATCTGCCATCACGAAAAAAGGCGGCCTACCAAAAAGAGTACGCTTATACCGCAATGACCCTATCCCTTTTTGGGAAATGAAAGAATTTATGTGTGGCCTTATCGACCGAAAAGCTGAACAATCAGACCCGCAAAAATAGTATTTTTACGGTCTTTTCATGTCTGCATCCATAGATTCATCACGCCTACACACCTTGCATAATTTTCGCGTGGTGTTATGCCAAACCAGCCATCCCGGTAATATCGGCTCGGCTGCGCGCGCCATGAAAACCATGGGCTTACAACATCTATACTTGGTCAATCCGCATAGCTTTCCTGATGCCCATGCCACCGCGTTATCAACGGGGGCGGCTGATTTACTAGAAAATGCCATTGTCACCAGCACATTGGCCGAAGCGCTCAGCGGTTGTGCCTATGCTATCGGCATGAGTGCCCGTAAACGCGGTCTTTCGCATGAACTGGTGAATGTACGCACAGCGGCAGCTAAAGCCATCGACATTGCCAGCACACAACCGGTTGCCTTAGTCTTTGGGACGGAGATGAGCGGCTTATCAAACGCTGAACTTGACCACTGCCAATTACTCGCGATGATTCAAGCCAACCCTGACTACTCATCGCTTAACCTAGCCGCGGCAGTGCAAATTATGTGCTACGAGCTGAGAATGGCAGCGTTAGAAAAACAAAATTTGCCCGATGATAACCTTAGCCCCAATGCAAGGCCTGAGTACGCCACCATTGATAGTCTAGAGGCCTATTACGTCCATTTAGAAGAAACCTTGCTGCATATCGGCTACTTAAATCCTGCTGCGCCGAAAAAATTGATGGAGCGTTTAAGACGTATTTATGCAAGAATTCGACTCGAAAAAGAAGAAGTGAACCTATTACGTGGCATACTAACGCTCACCGTGACACCAAGAAAACACGATAAATACTAAAATGATTTGCAAGGCTTAACATGTTTGACCACCTCAAAGAAGACATCGCCATCGTTTTTCAGCGCGACCCCGCTGCCAGAACGCATTGGGAAATTCTAACCACCTACCCCGGTGTACATGCCCTATTGATGCACCGCGTATCGCATTGGCTATGGCAACAACGCTTTTTCTGGTTAGCGCGTTTTAGCTCGCATATTGCACGCTGGCTCACTGGCATTGAAATCCATCCAGGCGCTAGCATTGGTCACCGCGTCTTTATTGACCATGGCATGGGCATCGTCATTGGTGAAACCGCCGTCATTGGCGACGATTGCACGCTGTACCACGGTGTAACCTTAGGCGGTACGTCATGGAATAAAGGTAAACGTCACCCTACGCTAGAAAATGGCGTGGTGATTGGTGCTGGCGCTAAAGTGCTAGGCCCCATTACCATAGGCGCGGGCGCTAAAATTGGCTCAAATGCCGTCGTGGTCAAAGATATTCCGGCCAATGCGACTGCGATTGGCATTCCTGCCCGGATTTTGCTGGAAGAAACCCCCCATCAAGATCAAACAGCAAAAGCCAGCTTTACGGCTTATGCGGTGATTGATGATAACGACAAGTTTAACCACGAGGCGATGTCTAAAGCATTGCAGGCCTTGCTAGAACATAGCGCATCGCAAGATATTAAGTTGGCTGAAATGACACTGCAATTACAGCTACTCAGTAATGATGCGCTCACCGATAGAAAAGTCGCCAGCGCTTTTGATGTGAAACCCGCAGCCAAAAAACCCACCGTCAAAAAGTAAGTCACGCCGCATCCCGGGCACCCCTGGGATGCGTTCAATCCTGATACAAATCTTTACAAAATAAGCCGTGCTAGCGACTGAACTTAGCCGATTAATAGTTGACTAAAAGTATCAGGTATTATAATATGATGCCTCAATACTTAGGGCTATTTAAGACATGAAACTCACAACTAAAGGTCGTTTTGCCGTAACTGCCATGCTCGATTTAGCCATGCATGAAGCATTAGCCCACAATGAAGCGATGCCTGCAGGGACGCTACCCACAGAAATAAAACCTGTCACGCTGGCGGGTATTAGTGAGCGCCAAAACATTTCACTGTCTTATTTAGAGCAACTTTTCAGCCGCTTACGTCGCCAAGGCTTAGTCAGCAGCGTACGTGGGCCGGGGGGTGGCTATAAGCTTGCAAAAAATTATGCGGATATTTCTGTGGCTGAAGTCATTAAAGCCGTCGATGAACAAATCGATGCCACACAATGCGGCGGCCATGAAAACTGCCGCGACGAAGGCCGTTGCATGACCCACGATTTATGGGCTACCCTGAATACTAAAATTTTAGATTACCTAGCCGGTATCAGCCTAGCTGATATGGTGGCATCACAAGCGACTGCAAAAAAAGTCACCATGATGCCGCGCGCCCACAACGCAACTAACCAGGTAAAAGCGACTGAGTCTGTTGCTGCCTAAATCCATGAACAGCGTTTACTTTGACCATAATGCCACCACGCAGCTTGATAGCCGCGTGCTAGAGGCCATGTTGCCTTGGTTGCAGTTGCAAAGCGGCAACCCAACCAGTCGTCATGCGTTTGGACGGTCAGCGCGCGATGCGATTGAGCATGCGAGAACACAAGTAGCGCAAGCGTGTGGCGCATACGCTAACCAAGTGATTTTTACCGGTAGCGGTACAGAAGCAAATAACTTTGCCGTAAAGGGCATGGCCGCCAGTCAAGCCACTAGCCAAATTTTAAGCAGTGCGATTGAGCACCCTTGTGTGTCGCGCCCTGCATTCGCTATGCAAACACTGGGCTATACCAGCCAACCCATCGCCGTGGATCACCAAGGTAAAGTTGACTTAGCCCAATTCAAACATCAGCTGAAAACGCCCACAGGCTTAGTATCGGTGATGCTAGCCAATAACGAAACGGGCGTAGTGCAAGACATTGCTACCATTGCTCAATTAGCCCGTGCCAGCGGTGCGCTGATGCACACCGATGCAGTGCAGGGCTTGGGTAAGATTGATGTGAATTTTACCGACTTAAACGTACATGCCATGACGGTGTCTAGTCATAAAATACATGGGCCTCAAGGGGCTGCGGCGCTTATTTTAGATAAACGCGTGGATATTCAACCCCTACTGCATGGCGGCGGACAAGAAAGAGGCTTACGTAGCGGCACTGAAAATGTCGCGGCGATTGTGGGGTTTGGTTTGGCATGTGAATTAGCGGCCAACAATCTGGCCACTTACCAAGCCCATACACAAGCGCTTAGAGACCAATTCGAGCAAGGCTTAGCATCGATGAAAGTCACCATTTTTGGTAAGCAAGTAGCGCGTTTGAGCAACACCAGTTTTTTTGCAGTGAATGATATTGAAGGTGAAACTTTGGTCATGGCACTTGATCGTCAAGGGTATGCGGTGGCCAGTGGCTCAGCATGTTCTAGCGACAGCACCGAACCTAGCCATGTGTTATTAGCCATGGGCATCCATGCCGATGTTGCACGTGGCGCAGTGCGGGTAAGCTTTTCTGCCCAGAACACTGCACAACAAGTGGCTGATTTTTTAGCCACCTTAAATAATGAAATGATGAGATTAAAGCAACTGACTGCCATAGCAGCATAAGCCGATAGACAAGATTACTAAAATAAAACCTGCAAGGATAAATGAAAGCATGTCAGCAACAATAGAAATGCCCGTTATAAAAGATTCAGAAGAGGGACTGTATCCCATCTACTTGGATTACTCTGCTACCACGCCTGTTGACCCACGCGTAGCGGCTAAAATGATTCCGTACATTACTGAACATTTTGGCAATCCCGCATCACGTAGTCATCCGTATGGCTGGACTGCTGAAAAAGCCGTAGAAAATGCTCGGACAGAAGTGGCTAAGTTAGTCGGCGCTGATCCACGAGAAATTGTCTGGACGTCAGGGGCGACTGAATCAAACAACCTTGCCATTAAAGGTGCGGCTAATTTTTACAGCGGCAAAGGCAAGCATATCATCACCGTCACCACTGAGCATAAAGCGGTGATAGACCCCATTCGCGAACTAGAGCGACAAGGCTTTAGCGCCACCTATTTAGATCCTGAACCAAATGGTCTGGTTGATTTAGCTAAGTTCAAAGCGGCGATTCGTCCTGATACGGTATTAGCGTCAGTCATGTTGGTGAATAATGAAATCGGTGTGATTCAAGACATTACCGCGATTGGCAATATCTGCCGTGAAAACGGCGTGATTTTTCATGTGGACGCGGCACAAGCCACTGGTAAAGTCGTCATTGATTTAGAGCAATTACCGGTTGATTTAATGAGCTTTAGCGCACATAAAACCTATGGTCCTAAAGGCATTGGTGCTTTATATGTACGCCGTAAACCGCGCATTCGTATTGAAGCGCAAATGCACGGCGGCGGTCATGAGCGCGGTATGCGTTCTGGCACCTTAGCGACCCACCAAATTGTTGGTATGGGCGAAGCATTTAGAATTGCTCGTGAAGAAATGACCCTAGAAAACGCACGCATTCGCCGCTTACGCGACAAACTACTTAATGGCCTCACCACGATGGAAGAGGTATATGTGAACGGCGATTTAGACCACCGTGTGCCGCATAACCTGAACATCAGTTTCAATTATGTTGAAGGCGAATCATTGATTATGGCGGTAAAAGGCATTGCAGTATCAAGCGGTTCTGCTTGTACGTCGGCCAGTTTAGAACCTAGTTATGTATTGCGCGCTTTAGGTCGCTCAGATGAACTGGCACACAGTTCGATTCGCTTCTCAATTGGTCGTTTTACCACTGATGAAGATGTGGATTACACGATTAATTTAATGAAAAGTAAAATTGATAAATTAAGAGAATTATCCCCATTATGGGAAATGTTTAAAGATGGCATTGACCTTTCTAAGGTGCAATGGGCAGCACATTAATTAGTTTTAAAAACTTGATAGACAACAGGCGTTAAAATAGGAAGAAAAATGGCATATTCAGACAAAGTTCTAGACCACTACGAAAACCCACGCAACGTTGGGACATTGGATAAAAATGACCCCAATGTAGGCACCGGCATGGTGGGTGCGCCCGCTTGTGGCGATGTGATGAAGCTGATGATTAAAGTCAACGATGACGGCATTATTGAAGATGCTAAATTTAAAACGTATGGTTGCGGCTCTGCCATTGCCTCTAGCTCATTGGTCACAGAATGGCTAAAAGGTAAAACCATTGATGAAGCGTATGCGATTAAAAATTCTGCCATTGCTGAAGAGTTGGCGTTACCCCCAGTGAAAATTCACTGCTCAGTATTAGCTGAAGACGCGATTAAAGCAGCGGTGGCCGACATTAAGGCCAAGCAAGCCTCTAAACAGGCGGCTTAATTAATCAGTAAGCGCGGTCTTTGACTGCGCTTACACATACCTAAAAGCAAATAGATAAAAAATTATGGCGATTACACTCACACAAACCGCGGCAGACCGCGTAGAAAAATTTTTAGCCAATCGTGGCAAAGGCATAGGCTTGCGCTTGGGCGTTAAAACCACGGGGTGCTCTGGCATGGCTTACACGCTTGAATTTGTAGATGAGTTACATGACGAAGACACCACGTTTGAAAGCCATGGCGTTAAAGTGATTGTGGACCCAAAAAGCCTTGTGTACATTGACGGGACAGAACTAGACTTTAGCAAAGAAGGCTTAAACGAGGGCTTTAAATTTAACAACCCCAACGTTAAAGACGAGTGTGGTTGCGGTGAAAGCTTTACAGTGTGAGTTTGAATTACTACCAGCTGTTTGATTTGCAGCCAATCTTCAATATTGCGCTGGCAACCCTAGAAACCAACTATCGTAAGATACAATCAGAATCCCACCCTGACCGCTTTGTCACGGCCACGTCGGCAGAAAAACTACAATCAATGCAATTGGCGACGCTGGCCAATGAAGCTTATCAAACGCTAAAAAATCCTGCGAATCGAGCGCAATATCTGCTTGAATTGCAGGGCATAACTGCGATTAGCGAAAGCAATACCCACATGCCGACAGACTTTTTGATGCAACAAATGCAATGGCGAGAAACCTTAGAAGACGCCAGTGCGGCTAAAGACATCCATACATTAGAAGCCCTGCTTGATGAAATGCAAGCCGAATCAAAAAGCCTGCAAGCCGATTTAAGTCTATTGTTTGATGAAAAAAAAGACTACTCGAACGCTTGCGAAACCACCCGCAAACTCATTTTTATTGATAAAGTGTGCGCAGATATTCGTAAAGCCATTGAGCATCTAGATTAAGCGCTTTACAACGACCCACTAACGACTGACCACTTACAACTCACCATGGCATTACTACAAATTTCAGAACCCGGGCAATCTGCCGCACCGCACCAGCACAAGCTGGCAATCGGCATTGATTTAGGCACCACCAATTCTTTAGTTGCCACGGTTAAAAGTAGTATG
>CAILFU010000067.1 GCA_903833595.1 uncultured Pseudomonadota bacterium | reverse complement strand
TCACGACGCATTTCTGGCACATAAAATGCCACACTGAGCGCGTGAATTTTATCTGGCAGAATATGATTTTTGAATTGATCTTGAAACACCATAATGGTGTCGAAGGCGAGTGAGCCACAAATAAGCGTATGCATGAGGGTAAGCTAGAAATTAAAGGGACATTATCTTATTTTTTGCCTATGGCAGGCAAGTAACTTAGATAGAGGCGTTGGTCGTTAGCTATTTAGTGGGTGCGCCATCAATCAATATTTTGGCGGCTTTTTTTGCATAAGTCATGGCACCAGAGCCGCGCTTCATTTGCTCTGCTTGCACTGCGCCTTCAAATAATAGTGAAAGTTGTAGCGCTAACCCATCCGCATCTTGGACGTTGGCTTCACTTGCTAAACTACTAATATATTGCCTAAATTGTCGCGATTGCTCAGACGATAATTGATGCACTGGATTATCTTCATTGGGAAACTCTGCGGATGCTTTGATAAAGCCCATGCCAATAAAGTCGGGAGAGGTAACCCATTCTTCGATAAAGTCAAAAAGCTTTTGTATTTTGTCACTGGGGTTTTTTGCCTGGCTATTGAGCTTATCATTTAGCCATTTTTGAAAATCTTGATGACTATGTGTGAGCACTTCCAGAATTAACAGTTCTTTACTACGGAAGTATTTGTAGAGCGTCATTTTTGTGGTGCCTGCCACCTCAACAATGGTGTCGACGCCGGTCGAGTTAATGCCTTGTGTTTGAAACAAAGTCGTGGCAGTTGCCAGTATTTTTTCACGTAGTATAGACATAGTTTTATTATACTAATCTGTATATCAGGCTTGCAATCTTTATTTTTGGTTAACTTGTAGAGTGGGCCATTAGCATAGGCGTGAAATTACAGCGAACTTTTTCTAGATATATATTCGCAATCGCCAAATCATTTAGGTTGGTAGGAAGCTTTCCACCCACTACATTCTCTAAATATATGGCTCTATCTTTGTCTGGAATTTGTAGTGCTTCTGGAAATTGGCAAGTGCCATTACGCATTTGTTCATACTTGGCATACATGGTGGATGCATCTTGTGCGCTTAAGTTTGTATTATTGAGTAATGCTAATTTCGCATTACTATTTTTGTTGGCAGTTGCCTGCGAGCTATATAGAGGATTGTTTTCTACTAAGGTGGGTAATACCATGATGCCGATACCAATCAGTAAAGCTAAACTTGCCGCAACGCCATAAACAGAAGATTTATAATTGACAGCTTTTAACAGTTGCCATTCTTTTTGAGTTTGCGCCAAAATAAGTGCATTCGCCGCTTTTTTTGCATGACCTAAACTCCTACTTCCTGGATTGTTAATTTCTTGCTGGGCGGCGTTAAGTGCTATGAGCACAATATGCTCTGCTAGCATACTTGGATGGCTTGCGCCTAATGCAAGTGCTTGCTCAGTACAGTAGCTAATCAGTTGCTGGTTGTGCGCGGGGTCAGGCGTAATTTTCACGTGAATGCTAGGCACAGTTAACCAATCATCTAAAATATCAAATAGGCTGAGTATGCGGCCTTGTGGCGTGTTGCTGGATTTTTCCAACATCTTAATAAGCCACTGAGATTTAAAAATATCCATTAAATGAATGTTAGCTAAGTAATTGATTAAAAAGGCTTAACAACAACTAATATGACAACAATAGTCAGCACCACTACAGGCAGCTCATTAAACCAGCGATACCATACATGACTACGCTGATTTTTATCTTGCTTAAAGTCATTGATCAGTTTACCGCAATAAAGATGGTAGCCAATTAGCACCGCGACCAGTGTTAATTTTGGGTGCATCCAGCGACCAGAAATGCCATAGCCAATCCATAACCAGAGTCCAAATACAATCGCCAATATGGCGAGTGGTAACATAAACCGATACAGTTTTTGTTCCATTAGTTTTAGCCTGTCAGAGGTGGCAGTGTCAGTTACCATGGCGTGATTGACTAACAATCTGGGTAAATAAAATAAGCCAGCAAACCAGCTGGTCACAAAAATAATATGAAACGATTTAACCCACAACATTATTTTACTGCCTCCATATTGGCTAATTTAGTGTTTAGCAATTGATCTAATTTAACAAAATCTAATGTGCCAATTGTACGTTGTAAACGCTGACCTTGCTTATCAAAAATAAATGTTGTGGGTGTTAAATCCACATGACCAAATTCTTTTGTTATTTCTGCAAAACCATCATGCATCACGGGGAAGGGGAGGTTTTGATGCCTTACATAATTTAATACTTGCGCAGGCGGGTCGTCAGGCATGGCGACAGCAATTACTTCTAGGCCTCGTTGATGGTATCGCCTGTATGCATCGCTTAACGCAGGCATTTCCTTAATGCAACTTAAGCAATTAGTCGCCCAAAAATTCACCAACACCACCTTGCCCTTTAAGCCGGTCATGGTTATTTTTTTACCTTCAATGGTAGTGAAAGTGACATCAGGCGCGCTTGTATTAGGCGTCCATTGTAAGACTGCAAGACTCAGCAAAGCCATGATAAAAATGGCTAACAATATTTTTTTTAACAATGTGTTCATAGGCCTAGTCTAACTTATTTTTCTTAAAGGTAGATTGAATCTACCTATGTATTATTTAGTTCAAGAGTATTGTTAATAACCATGAAATAGATACGCTTATTTGCAGTGATTCACCATGTTATAATCAAATTTTTAATAGCAAAGCTATTTATCTAAAAGCCAATGAACGCACCTTTACCTAGCAATATTCAAAACACTGAGCCGCAACCTACTAAGCGCTTGCGTGAAATTCCATATAACTACACCTCATTTTCAGACCGTGAAATTGTCATTAGGTTTCTAGGTGAAGATATTTGGAATACTTTAAATGAATTGCGTAGCCAGCGTAAGACAGGTCGT
>CAILFU010000066.1 GCA_903833595.1 uncultured Pseudomonadota bacterium | reverse complement strand
TTTTACTTTGATTATTCATATCGTCGTTAATCGGGTGTACGTTATTCATATTAGCTCTTCCACTGATTTTAATTAATTATTTTTCTAACGATTAACTTCTTCACGACCACTTAATTTAGTCAGCACACTCTGCATCGCCATAACATCCAGTTTCTTATTCATTAAAGCCTCAACATTGCTAACATTGATTCTTAAAGTCACTACATCTAAAAATTCATTGTCTGGCAAATCCAATAACCCATCAAACGCTAGTAGTTCTTGCTTATTTAACGCAGCGACATGATTTTCAGAAAATCTTTGTAACACGATATCTAACTCCAGCAAGCCACGACGGCAGCGCCAACTGAGGCGACGCACTTCTTCATCAGTCATGTTTCTAGCGTTGTTCATTTAAACCTTTATACCGATTTAATTGCTATCTGTTTTTTTGCCTGGCTTTTATGTTCTCGTGCTTGCTCAAATTTAAGATCTTTGATTTTTGCTATCGCAGCACTAGGGTTCAGCTTTTTCGGACAAACTTCTACACAGTTCATAATGTTATGACAACGATATAGACGGTCTGGCGCTTCTAGATTCTCTAAACGCTCATCGATATCTTGATCACGGCTATCTACCATAAAACGGTAAGCTTGCATCAAACCAGCTGGACCTACAAATTTATCGGGATTCCACCAAAATGAAGGGCAAGAAGTCGTACATGCGCCACATAAAATACATTCATATAAGCCATCTAACTTAGCGCGGTCTTCTGGCGACTGTAAACGCTCTGTCTCAGGTGGCGGGTCGTTGTTAACTAAATAAGGTTTAACTGAATTATAGTTCTCAAAAAACTGCGTCATATCAACGACCAAATCGCGTATCACAGGTAAACCAGGCATAGGACGGAGCACAACAGGCTCTTCTAAATCTGACAATTTGGTAATACAAGCCAAACCATTTTTACCATTAATATTCATACTGTCCGAGCCGCACACGCCCTCACGACATGATTTACGCAAGCTTAAGCTATCGTCCAAATCCTTAATACGTAGCAATGCATCCAATAACATTTGGTCGCTATCTTCTAACACCACATCATAATCTTGCATATAAGGTTTTTGGTCTACATCTGGGTTAAATCTATAAATTGAGAATTTCATCTTTTAGTCTCTTTTAATGCTTATGAATTTAATACACCCGCGCTTTAGGTTCAAAGCTTTCTACAGTTTGTGGTTTCAAGCGCACAGGCTTATAAGCCAAACGATGACCTTCACGATAATAAAGTGAGTGTGTCAGCCAGTTTTTATCATCGCGTTCACTAAAATCTTCTCGTGCATGTGCACCGCGACTCTCAGTTCTAGCTTCTGCCGCATGCATGGTCGCTAAAGCGACTTCCACTAAATTATCTAACTCTAAAGCCTCAACCCTTGCTGTGTTAAACACCTGGCTTTTATCTTTTATCACGGTATTTTTAGCGCGTTCAGCCACTTGATTAATTTGATTTACGCCTTCATGCAACAACTCTGGAAAGCGAAACACGCCACAATGCGTTTGCATGGTTTCACGCAGCGCCGTCCCCACATCTTTTACGCTCTCGCCTTGAGATTGCACATCTAAGCGGTTTAATCTTGCCAAAGTTTTATCAAATGCATCTGCTGGCAATGGTTTGTGATGGTTGTCTTTTCTAACCTCTTCAACCATTTTGTCACCGGCTGCGCGACCAAATACCACCAAATCTAATAGTGAATTTGAACCTAAACGGTTGGCCCCATGCACTGAAACGCAAGCGCATTCGCCTACCGCATACAAACCATTGACGACAGATTGACCCCCATTAGCATCTGGCACAATCACTTGCCCTTGCAGATTGGTTGGAATACCCCCCATCATATAATGCGCTGTTGGTACAATTGGGATTGGATCTTTAACGGGATCAACATTGGCAAAGGTTTTGGCAATTTCACGTATGCCTGGCAATTTATCGTTGATTAGCGCTTCACCCAAATGATCTAACTTTAGATAAACAGCGTCTTTATTCTTACCCACGCCACGTCCTTCTTTAATCTCAGTGGCAGTGGCGCGAGAAACCACATCACGACTGGCTAAATCTTTTGCATGGGGCGCATAGCGCTCCATGAATCGCTCACCTTCGCTATTGACCAAATAGCCGCCTTCACCACGTACACCTTCGGTAATCAGTACACCAGCATTCAACACACCAGTAGGATGAAATTGCCAAAACTCCATGTCTTGCAAGGGAATATTGGCGCGTGCCGCCATACCTAGACCATCCCCAGTATTAATAAAAGCATTGGTACTGGCTTTGAATATGCGACCAGCACCGCCCGTTGCCAGCATGGTTGCTTTAGCGCGAATGCAATGCACTTCACCCGTTTCAATCTCTAAGGCCAAAACACCCAACACATCCCCATCAGCATCTTTCAACAAATCCAGTGCTAACCACTCTACAAAAAACTGGGTGTTCGATTGAATATTACGTTGATATAAGGTGTGTAACATGGCATGGCCAGTTCTATCAGCCACGGCACAAGTGCGTGAAATAGCACTTTCACCAAAATTTTGCGTCATTCCGCCAAAGGGGCGTTGAAATATTTTGCCATTTTCTAAACGATCAAACGGCATACCAAAATGCTCAAGCTCATAAATAGCAGCAGCGGCGTTTTTGCACATAAACTCAATCGCATCTTGGTCACCTAGATAGTCTGAACCTTTAATAGTGTCGTACATATGCCACAGCCATTTATCATCTGCCACATTACCTAGCGCCGCAGCAATTCCACCCTGCGCAGCTACCGTATGTGAGCGTGTAGGAAATACTTTAGACAATACAGCTACTTTTAAGCCAGATTGCGCTAACTGCAATGAGGCGCGTAGGCCGGCACCACCACCACCCACCACTAAAGCATCAAATATTTGCGTTGCAACTGCCATAACCAATTAAACCTTCAATAAAATTTCAAATTAACCTAATAACAACCAAGTTGCCCAAGCCAAATATAGCCAAAGCACCACCACTAATAGCTTCACTAATACGCCACGTATATTTGGATTTGGCACGTAATCTTTAAATACATCTCGCATCCCTAACCAAGCGTGAATCAATAAACTCATCCAAAACAGCAAACTGGCTAAACGCCACCACCACGGTTGGAAAAAATCGACCCATGCTTCGTAATAATTTGGTTGAAGTACCAAAAACCGGATTAATGCAATTACGCAGTAAATAGCCATCACTAGGCCGCTTAGTCGCTGCGTTAACCAAGCACGCATGCCAGGATAGCGTTTTGTCAAAAGCTCTATCAGCATAATGCTATAACCATAATTTAACCGCTAAGATCAAGGTGGCAATGACGCCGAGCACTAGCACCACTTTGCTGGTATAGCGGGCTTTCATGAGCGTCGTCATCCAATGAACATCCATAGCAAGGTGACGAATGCCTGCAAAGAAATGATGAAAAAAAGCCCATGCTAACCCAAGAAGCATGAGCTTTATAAACGGGGAATGTAGAATTGCAATGACTGTTTCAAAATGCAGCGCAGAGCTAAGTGACCATTGCAAAAGCAGTAAAATAACAGGCAACATTAGAAATAAGACGCAGCCAGTTGCCCTGTGTAAAATCGAAACCAAAGCATTTATTGGCAACTTGATTGTCAATAAATTAAGATTTTTTGGTCTATTCTTTTGGCCATTCGCTTGTTTGATTTTTTGACTATTTTCAAGCTTATTATTTTGCATCATCAATAACACTTTATTTAGCCTGCGCTAATCTTGCAGCATCGGCAACCGCACCAGACACCCGAGATAACAAGCGCTTATCGAATGGTTTTGGAATAATATAATCCTTACCGAAACTCAAGCTCGTTAAGTTATACGCTTTTAATACATCAGCTGGCACCGGCTCACGCGCAAGTGCTGCTAAAGCACGTGCTGCCGCTATTTGCATCTCGTCCGTAATTTGTTTAGCTTTAGCGTCCAGTGCACCACGGAACAAATAAGGGAAACACAGCGCATTGTTTACTTGATTTGGAAAATCT
>CAILFU010000065.1 GCA_903833595.1 uncultured Pseudomonadota bacterium | reverse complement strand
GGTCTACCTGTTTTAATGGTGGGCACTTTAGTCATGGTTGCTTTTAAGGCGGCGTCCGTCATCGCGGTTAATTGCATAATGCCCGCACGCAACAATTCACTTTTTTTCGCAGGTTGACCCAGTTTAAGTAAACGCTCCTTTAGTACGCCAAATTGGGCGTATTCACTTTTTGGCATAGTAAAGCTGTCGCGTTCCATTTTCACTTTTTCTACTTTTAGCTTTACCAGCTTAGCTGCAGTGCTTTTGGCAGCACTTGCTACAGGTTTTGGCGCCACTATTTTTGTAGGGGCTGGTTTTTTTGCAGGCATTTTAGCCGTCGCTGGTTTACTAGCAACAGGTTTCGTTACAGGGGCTTTTTTTGCTGGTGCACTTGCTACTGTTGGTTTTGGAGTAACTTTTGACATTTTTTTTATCCTAAATAAACGGTATAAACAGTTTATACCGTTTAATTCCGGTTGCAAATGAATTTTTTATGACAATTCATTAGGTGGAGATGAGCTCAAACAGCCAGTTTGTTTTTTGCCAAGCCAGTGTTTCTTCATCTAATAAATAATAAGACTGAGGATATTTTTCATGCCAAGTTTTCGGTAATGTTAATTGAATTGTTTTGTTTTGAGAATGTAGCTGAAACCCACGTAGGTTAGGTGTTTGGCGGGCATGACATAAAATGACTGCTAGGCGCAAACAGACGAGTTGCATGACAAAAATACGGTTAGAAAAATCTGCTTCTAGGCGTTTTAGTTTTCCTCTATAACCTAAAATTAATAGGCTTAAACAATGCAATTCACTTTGAGAGAAGCCCGCCGGCTCAGCATGATCTAAAATATAAGCGCCATGTAAATGTGCGTCAATCGGCGAAACAACGCAGCCAATCTCATGTAACAACCCTGCCCAATGTAATTTACGTGCATGAACTTCTTGCTCACTGGGTGCAAACTGAATATCTTCACCGATTTTTTCAAATAATTTTGTTGCGACATCAGCGACGGTTTTTGCATGAGCTTCATCCACATCAAATTTACGTGCTAAGCGTTGAACGGAGGCGTTTCTTAAGTCGACCATTTCATTGTCACGTGCCAACATGTCATACAGCAAACCGTGTCTGAGTGCACCTTTTGCGACATTTAAGGTTTCAATTTTTAAAAAATCAAATACGCCGAGCATAATCGATAGGCCGCCGGCAATGACGGCTTTACGATCTTCTTTGAGACCTAATAAGCGTAATTTGTCGGTGTGTCTGGCACGTAGCAATTCTTCACGTAACCAGAGTAAGCCTTCTTTGGTGATGGTGTCGACCGGTCTGCCATATTGCACTAAGACATCAGCAATGGCGCCCACGGTGCCAGATGCGCCATAAGCAACATCCCAATGTTTACGGCTAAAATTAACGCCTAAAGTATCAAAAATAGATTCAGCGGCAATCTCTGCGCGGGTAAATGCATTTTCAGTTAGATCGCCAGTTGCAAAATGTTTGAGCGACCAAGCAACCGAGCCCACATGTAGCGAGGCGGTATGTTGTGACTTAAATCCTTGACCTAAAATAAATTCAGTTGAGCGACCGCCAATATCAATGACTAAACGCCTGTCGTTAGATTGTGGTAAAAAACGGCTCACACCTTGATAGATTAAGCGCGCTTCTTCTACCCCTGAAATGACTTCAACATCAAACCCCAGTGCCTTTTTAGCCATTTTAATAAATACATCGCGATTGTTCGCTTCACGCAAGGTTTGGGTTGCAACGGCGCGCACATGCGCGGGATTAAAGCCTTGAATACGCTCTCCAAATCTAGCCAAGCAACGAACACCACGCTCCATCGCTTCAGCGGTTAGGTTGCGATCTTCATCTAAATCCCCGCCTTGTCGTACCGGCTCTTTTAGATATTCAACGCGCTGAATATGACCACTATCTAGCTGGCCAATTTCTAGCCTAAAGCTATTAGAGCCTAAGTCTATCGCGGCGAGTAAAGATTTTTCTGCAGGAATGTTGGGTATATTGACCATAGTGTCTTACGTAGCTTTGCAACCATTAATTTTAGTAACAGGATAAACAGTATTATTCTTTATTTTGTCATTATAGTTTGAAAGTTTTATGACAAAGTAATATTTCATTTGGATGCTTATGTTAAGTGACTTCAAAATTACGCTTGAAAAATCCTGTCTCACCCCCATTAAAGCTTTATTGTTTTTTATTAATACATTGAGGAGCTTAATTTATGGCTAAAGACACCACTGCAAAACAG
>CAILFU010000064.1 GCA_903833595.1 uncultured Pseudomonadota bacterium | reverse complement strand
CTGTTTTGCAGTGGTGTCTTTAGCCATAAATTAAGCTCCTCAATGTATTAATAAAAAACAATAAAGCTTTAATGGGGGTGAGACAGGATTTTTCAAGCGTAATTTTGAAGTCACTTAACATTAAGTATTAAAATGAAATATTACTTTGTCATAAAACTTTCAAACTATAATGACAAAATAAACAATAATACTGTTTATCCTGTTACTAAAATTAATGGTCACCAAACTACGTAAGACACTATGGTCAATAAACCCAACATTCCTGCAGAAAAATCTTTACTCGCCGCGATAGACCTAGGCTCGAACAGCTTTAGGTTAGAAATTGGCCAGCTAGACAGCGGGCATATTCAGCGCGTTGAATATCTAAAAGAACCGGTACGACAAGGCGGTGATTTAGATGAAGATCGCAACCTAACCGCTGAAGCGATGGAGCGTGGTGTTCGTTGCCTGGCTAGATTTGGCGAGCGCATTCAAGGATTTGACCCCGCGCATGTGCGCGCCGTCGCAACTCAAACCTTGCGTGAAGCGAATAATCGCGATGTATTTATTAAAATGGCTAAAAAGGCACTGGGGTTTGATGTTGAAGTCATTTCAGGGGTAGAAGAAGCGCGCTTAATCTATCAAGGCGTGAGCCGTTTTTTACCACAATCTAACGACAGACGTTTAGTCATTGATATTGGCGGTCGCTCAACTGAATTTATTTTAGGCCAAGGGTTTAAGTCACAACATACCGCCTCGCTACATGTGGGCTCGGTGGCTTGGTCGCTCAAACATTTTGCAACTGGTGATTTAACTGAAAATGCGTTTACCCGCGCAGAGATTGCCGCTGAATCTATTTTTGATACGCTGGGGGTTAATTTTAGCCGTAAACATTGGGATGTGGCTTATGGCGCATCTGGCACCGTAGGCGCCATTGCTGATGTCTTAGTGCAATATGGCAGACCGGTCGACACCATCACCAAAGAAGGCTTACTCTGGTTACGTGAAGAATTGCTACGTGCCAGACACACCGATAAATTACGCTTATTAGGTCTCAAAGAAGATCGTAAGGCTGTGATTGCCGGCGGCCTATCGATTATGCTCGGCGCATTTGATTTTTTAAAAATTGAAACCTTAAATGTCGCAAAAGGTGCCCTCAGACACGGGTTGTTGTATGACATGTTGGCACGTGACAATGAAATGGTCGACTTAAGAAATGCCTCCGTTCAGCGCTTAGCACGTAAATTTGATGTGGATGAAGTGCACGCAAAAACCGTCGCCGATGTTGCAGAAAAATTATTTGAAAAAATAAGTGAGGATATTCAGTTTGCACCCAGTGAGCAGGAAGTTCATGCGCGTAAATTACATTGGGCAGGGCTGTTACATGAGATTGGCTGCGTTGTTTCGCCGATTGACGCACATTTACATGGCGCTTATATTTTAGATCATGCTGAGCCAGCGGGCTTCTCACAAAGTGAATTGCATTGTTTAAGCCTATTAATTTTAGGTTATAGAGGAAAACTAAAACGCCTAGAAGCAGATTTTTCTAACCGCATTTTTGTCATGCAACTCGTCTGTTTACGCCTAGCAGTCATTTTATGCCATGCCCGCCAAATGCCTAATTTACGTGGGTTTCAGCTACATTCTCAAAACAATACCATTCAACTAACATTGCCGAAAACTTGGCGTGATAAATATCCTCAGTCTTATTATTTATTGGATGAAGAAACACTGGCTTGGCAAAAAACAAACTGGCAGTTTGAGCTCATCTCTGCCTAATAAATTGTCATAAAAAATTCATTTGCAACCGGAATTAAACGGTATAAACTGTTTATACCGTTTATTTAGGATAAAAAAATGTCAAAAGTGACCCCAAAACCAACAGTAGCAAGTGCCCCAGCAAAAAAAGTGTCGGCAGCTAGACCTGTTGCTAGTAAACCAGTGGCAGCTAAAGTACCTGCGAAAAAACCGGCGCCTACAAAAATTGTAGCGCCAAAACCTGTAGCAAGTGCCGCCAAAAGTGCAGTAGCTAAGCCGGTAAAGCTAAAAGTAGAAAAAGTGAAAATGGAACGTGACAGTTTTACTATGCCAAAAAGTGAATATGCACAATTTAGCGTACTAAAAGAGCGTTTACTTAAACTGGG
>CAILFU010000063.1 GCA_903833595.1 uncultured Pseudomonadota bacterium | reverse complement strand
TTTCCATATTATTTCTTTAAGTTAACTACTAACAATTTCGCCACGCAATCGTTTTGGATTAGCGACATCGGTAATGCGTACATTGACGAATTGATGAATTAAATTGGCATCGCCAACTATATCTACAATACGATTATTGTCGGTTTTTCCAGCCAGCTCATGAGCATTTTTCCATGATGCACTTTCAATCAACACTCGTTGAATAGTACCAAGCATAGCTGAGCTGATTTGCTTACCTTGCGTCTCATTAATCGCTTGTAGTTTAGCTAAACGCGCTAGCTTTACTTCTTGCGTGGTGTCATCAGCTAGATAAGAGGCTGGGGTGCCTGGGCGCGGACTATATAAGAAACTAAAGCTGTAATCAAACCCTATGTCTTGCATGAGTTTTGCGGTGGCTTCAAATTCAGCTTCTGTCTCACCTGGGAACCCAACAATAAAGTCTGATGTAAACGTCAGATTTGGATTGGCTACACGCAATTTTCGTATCGTTGATTTAAATTGTAAGCCAGTATAGTTACGCTTCATGGCCATTAGCACACGATCAGCACCTGCCTGCACAGGCAGATGTAGCTGTACAGCTAGTTTGGGAATATGGGTAAAACAATCTATCAAGCGTTGATTCATCTCATTAGGATGGCTTGTAGTAAAGCGTATACGCTCAATCTGTGGGATCTCGGCAATATACTCAATTAGCATCGCCAAATCTGCTTCCAGGCCCAGATACTCAGCTTTATAGGCATTTACATTTTGCCCCAGCAAGGTGATTTCTTTCACACCTTGTGTCGCCAATTGTACAGCCTCTGTCAGTATGGCTTCAAATGGTCGCGAGACTTCTTCGCCACGCGTATACGGCACTACACAAAAGCTACAGTATTTACTACAACCTTCCATAATGCTTAAAAAAGCACTGGCTCCTTCTATGCGCGGTGGAGGTAAATGGTCAAATTTTTCAATCTCTGGGAACGAAATATCGACCTGTGATTGACCGCTAGATCGGCTATTTTTTATCATATCAGGTAGACGATGTAAGGTTTGTGGGCCAAATACGACATCAACATAAGGCGCGCGCTTAATGATATTGTCGCCTTCTTGCGAAGCCACACACCCACCAACACCGATGACTAAATTAGGATTTTTTGCTTTTAGCGGAATAAATCGTCCGAGGTGGCTAAACACTTTGTCTTCCGCTTTTTCCCGTACCGAGCAAGTATTAAGCAAAATCACATCCGCGTCTTCTGGCGTAAGCGTTTCCACCATGCCATCAGTTGAAGCCAGCATATCTGCCATGCGTGACGAATCATACTCATTCATTTGGCAGCCAAAAGTTTTAATGAATACTTTTTTGGGCGCGTCTACCTTGCTGGGAAGAGACGATAGGGAATTTTCTTTTGTGCTCAAAGCGCAACTGCCTGTTGATAAAACATAATTTTAGCGCATTTGCATCACGCAAAGTTGCTGAGTGCAAGGTAAAATAGGCTTAAATTAATAGAACTGTCGATTATGCACGCACTCCCCATTTTTATGAATATCACAAACCGCCGATGCGTTGTTATCGGTGGCGGTGAAGTTGCATCACGCAAAGTAATCATGTTATTAAAAGCCAATGCTGCCATTACACTGTATTCACCTGAGATTTGCCCGGCACTACAAGTATTAAGTGAGGATGGAACAATCACTCACATTAAGGCTAATTTTGAACCAAGCCAGTTAACCGACGCCTGCCTAGTCATTGCTGCTACGGATGTAGAAGTAGTCAATACGGCGGTTTCAATTGCGGCTAAAGCACAAAATATACCGGTCAATGTGGTGGACTCTCCTGCTTTATGCACATTCACCATGGCCTCTATCGTAGAAAGATCGCCTATTGTCATTGCAATTTCAAGTGAAGGGAATGCACCAGTACTTGCACGTTACCTGCGGACAAAAATTGAAACGATGTTGCCTGCCGGCTATGGTCGTATTGCGAGTATTGCTGGAGAATTTAGAGATAAGGTCAAAGCAAAGTATGCCACAAGCCAAGCGCGGCGTATTTTTTGGGAAGGTGTATTGCAAGGTCCAATCGTTGAACGAATTTTGTCTGGCCAAGAAGCGGCTGCAAGAAATTCTTTAAATGAATTATTGTCTAGCAAAGCAGAGCCTAGCCATAACGGTGAAGTATATTTAGTCGGCGGTGGTCCAGGCGACCCAGACTTATTAACTTTTAGAGCCCTTCGTCTCATGCAACAGTGTGATGTTTGTGTTTACGATAAATTGGTCAGCCCCGAAGTATTAGAGTTAGTACGCCGTGATGCCGAGTTAATTTACGTAGGCAAATCGCGTGATCAGCATACTTTACCGCAAGAACAAATTAACGCATTGTTAGCTAAATTAGCGCTGGAAGGTAAACGTGTACTTCGCTTAAAAGGTGGAGACCCATTTATTTTTGGGCGAGGTGGAGAAGAAATTGAAACTCTAATGCAACAGGGCGTACCATTTCAAGTGGTCCCTGGCATTACAGCAGCAAATGGTGTGTCTAGTTACGCCGGCATTCCACTGACACATCGTGATTATGCGCAAGCCTGTTTGTTTATTACCGGGCATTTAAAAGATGGCTTACTAAATTTAGATTGGGAGGCAATGTCTCGCCCGCATCAAACCGTGGTGATTTACATGGGTTTAGTTGGCTTAGCAGAAATATGCCAGCAACTTATTCTACGCGGTGTGTCTCCTGACATGCCCGTCGCAGTGGTTCAGCAAGGCACTACGCAACAGCAACGCGTAGTAACAGCCACCCTCGAAACTCTCGCGATAAAAGTTGCTGCTGCAGAAATGAAACCACCGTGCCTTACTATTATTGGTGAAGTAGTACAGTTACGTGAAAAATTAAACTGGTTCGAGCCTATTACTAAAACTTAATCCTCAGGTTTAATTGGCAAACTTAGTCTCGCTTCTAGGCCCCCTTCTGGCCTATTAATCAACTCCAACTTACCTTGATGAAGCTTGGCAATACGATCTGCAATTGCCAAACCGAGTCCACTGCCACCGGCATTGCTACGTGCAGTATCTAATCGCTCAAAAGGACGCAATAGTTTTTCAACATGCGTTTCAGGAATACCAGGGCCATTATCAAAAACGCTAATCAAAATAAAATCCGGGGTAATTCTACTAGCGACCCGCACTTGCCCATTCCCGTAGGCATAGGCGTTACCAACCAAGTTATCTAATAAGCGCTGCATAGCTAATGGCTTAATAGGCACAAGATAAGGGGCTGCCAACTGCACTACTAGGTCACGTCCTGCACGCAACTGCCTATCATGCACCGCTTGCAACAACGTATTAATATCGGTCATTTGTGTAGGCTCGCCTTCTACCCCTTTCACAAAATCTAAGAACTGATGAATAATATTATCCATATCGGCAATATCTTGTATCATGCCGCTTTTTAAGCTTGCGCAAGCTTCATCAGGTAGCATTTCTAACGATAATCGCAATCTGGCGAGCGGGGTACGTATATCATGTGAAACGCCGGCTAAAATCAACGTGCGTTCTGCATCCAGCTCTGCCAATGAGTCCGCCATTTTATTGAACGTGACATTTACTTCCTGCAACTCAGCAAAGCTACCCTCGGGCAGTTTTTCAGGATGCTCGCCATTACGCAGCCTGTCAGCGGCATTCATTAATAAATGTAACGGCCGATTAATACGTGCCGCAATAAAGTAACCTGCGCCTAGCGATAATGCTAGCACCAAAGCAGCCCAACCCAGCCACTGATAAGGGAACGGCCGCTCTACATGTACGCGCGGAATCACCACCCAGTAGTCATCTTGACCAATGTTAAAACTAATCCAAAGTCCTTGAACACCGTAATGATTGATTGTAATGATGGTTTCTGCGCCAAGCCGCTCACGTATTTTTGCAGCGACCATATTTATGAATGGATCGGCTGGCAATGGCTCGATATCTTCCATGAAATCGGCATAGTAAATTCGAACACCTTCTTTGCCAGTAATTTCAGAAAGTAATGCAAGGCGTAGATTTTCTTGAGAGGCAATGAGCGAAGCACGTGTGTAATTTACCACTGTTACCGCTTGCAAGGCAGTAGCCTCGGCACGAGGCTCACGTTCAAAATATTCAAAAATTTGTAGGGATGCAAGCTGCGCAATAGCCAATAAAACTGCTATCAGCAGCATGACTCTAGCGAGTAGTGTTTTCGGTAAAAGACTTAATTTCAAGTTGCAGCTTATTTAAGATTTAATTAATCTACTTCACTCATCTGCGTTGCCATCTGGTATAAACACATAGCCAAAACCCCACATGGTTTGTAGGTAGCGGGGATGTGCAATATCTGGCTCAATCAGTTTGCGTAAGCGTGACACCTGCACATCAATACTACGGTCAAATACATCCAATTCACGCCCGCGCGCTAGTTGCATAAGCCTATCACGAGATAAAGGCTGGCGAGGATGATCGACGAAAACTTTAAGTAGGGCAAATTCTCCACTAGTAATAGTGATAGAAGCACCATTTTTTGTTAGAGAACGCGTGGTAGAGCTAAACACAAAATCACCAATGGCTACATTATCAGTATTCAAGGCTGGTGCGCTTGGTTGCAAGCGTTCATGCCTTCGCATAACGGCATTGATACGCGCTAATAATTCACGTGGGTTAAATGGTTTTGGTAAGTAATCATCAGCGCCCATTTCAAGCCCGATAATTCTATCCACTTCATCGCCACGCGCAGTCAGCATAATAATCGGCAGAATAGTCCCTGTGCCACGAATTCTGCGACAGATAGAAAGGCCATCTTCACCAGGCAACATCAAATCTAACACCATTAAATCAATTGGCTCTTCTGCTAGCACCGCATCCATTTCTTTGGCATCTGATGCAACTTTAATGGTATACCCTTGCTCTGTGAGATAGCGTTGCAACAATTCACGCAAACGAACGTCATCGTCAACAACTAAGATTTTTTTATTTTGATTGTCCATTATTTAATTTAAGTGCGCCTGTTAAGTAAGCATCTATTGAAATGTTCAACGAATGTTTAGTGTATGCTAATTTTGTTTAATTTCAAACGACACGACATAATTAAACGGATAAATTCATCTCCGAAAACTCAATCTAAGTAAACTTATCTTGAAATTAACAATCTATAAATATTACAAGCATCAGCCTTGTTACAATTGATTACAATTCCAGCGTCAATTGAAACAATCGATTAACAATCGTACTTCATGATGCTTGGTCTAATTAATGATTTAATATTTAAGTTAAGCCTTTGATAAAACTCATACCAAAACGAATATGTATTATCAAACACACGTGCATTGCTATCGGCGTTGCTTTCGCTTTTTCATTAAATGTAGCTGCGGCTGATAAAACTAATTTTGACAACCTCAGTAAAATCACTAAATTAGCTGCAAATGATGACGCTAATGATGGAATGCAGCAAACGCTTGAGCTCAATTTTAGTCCCGAGAACAGAGAAAAATTACGTAAAGCGCTTGATGATTATGCCCGATCTATTGACCAAGACCATGAGCGAATTGAAGAGCGTCGTCGCGTGATGAAAGAAAACCTAGAAGCACGTTTTTTTGATGCTGATAACGATGGCGATGGCACGATAGATAGACAAGAGGCCACTGAAAAACTACCACAAATTGCTCGGCATTTTAATCAGGTAGATACAAATCAGGATCATGTAATTTCACTGGATGAGCTTGTCGATGCGCAAGCTAGAATAATTGAACGCAGAAAAGCTGCCGAAGCAGCGATTGAAGCACAAAAACTACAAGCAACGACTGAAGCGA
>CAILFU010000062.1 GCA_903833595.1 uncultured Pseudomonadota bacterium | reverse complement strand
GCTATAATCCAACCATGATTAAAAAACTGTTAGATAGAATTTTTAAGCCCAAGCACGCTAAGTCCGAGCACAATCAAGTTGCGATTGCTAGAACGCAACAAAACCAGCCACACAGACCGATACTCAGGTCAAAACCAGGCGCAAAACCAAGTCATAAAAATGTAGATTTTATCAATCATGGCGCACTATCCATAGCATATAAAACCCATAAAATAGACCGTAATTTATTAAGTAATGCTGCACTTAAAACAACTGAAGGCTTACATAAAGCCGGCTTCGAGGCCTACATTGTGGGTGGTGCGGTACGTGACTTACTGCTGAATCGCACACCTAAGGATTTTGATGTGGCCACAGATGCCACCCCTGAAGAAGTGAATCGAATTTTTAGACGCTCGCGCCTGATTGGCAAAAGATTTAGATTAGTGCATGTTTTATTTGGCGATGAAACCATAGAGGTTTCTACCTTTCGTGGCAGCCATCTTGAAGCTGAGGGAGACTCCAAAGTTTCCGATTCTGGTCGCATTATTCGGGACAATGTCTTTGGCTCAATTGTAGATGATGCAGTACGCCGTGACTTTACTGCTAACGCTTTATACTACGACCCAGCTAGTCAAGAAGTACTCGACTTTCACAATGGTTATGCTGATATTAAAGCGGGCGTATTACGCATGATAGGTAAGCCAGAAACGCGCTATGCCGAAGACCCCGTGCGTATGTTACGTGCAGTGCGTTTATCCGCCAAATTAGGCTTAAAGATAGAACCTAGCACCCAAGCACCTATTGCTAAAATGGCTGACTTATTGCAAGACGTGCCCCCGAGTCGCTTATTTGATGAAATGCTAAAGCTGTTTTTATCTGGGCATGCCATGGAAAGTGTGACGGCGCTTCGTGAACAACATCTGCACCATGGTTTATTGCCTATGCTAGATGTAGTGTTAGAGCAACCGATGGGCGAACGGTTCGTTATGCTAGCATTACAAAATACTGATAACCGCATACTGTCTGGCAAGTCTGCTAACCCCAGCTTTTTATTTGCAACTTTGCTATGGCATGAAATGCTCGCGGCTTGGGAAGTCTATAAAAAAGATGGTCATCACGCGATTCCAGCACTTCACATGGCGATGACAGAAGTGATTGCAACGCAGGCGGAAAAGCTAGCGATTCACAATCGTTATACTGCCACCATGAAAGAAATTTGGGGATTACAACCGCGCTTTGAACAACGCGCCGGCAAAAGACCTTTTGGCTTGCTTACACATCCACGCTACCGTGCTGGCTATGATTTTTTATTATTACGCTGCGAATCTGGCGAGCTACCCATGGAATTAGGTGAATGGTGGACCGCATTTGCCGATGCAGATGGAGATACCCGTACTACCATGCTGCAGGCTGATACTGCACCTAAAAAACGTAGGAAAAGAACCCGCAAAAAAATTAGTACTGTTGTAGCTTTGTAAGAAAACTGACGTATTGCTAAAGATTTCAGTGATGCCAAAAGCTTACATTGCGCTAGGTAGTAATCTACAAGACCCCGTCAAGCAGGTGCAATCTGCCTTACGTGCTGTGGCAAACATTCCCAACACACGCCTAATTAAGCAATCATCACTTTATCAAACGGCGCCAATAGAGTGTGTGAGTGACTCTCAGCAGCCTGTGCCTGACTTCATTAATGCGGTTGTACTGCTAGAAACTGACTTAACGCCGATAGCATTATTGGAAGCTTTGTTTGATATTGAAAATACTGCTGGGCGTGAGCGCCCCTACGTGAACGCGCCCCGAGTATTGGATTGTGACCTATTGCTATATGACAATCTATCAATAAGCACTAGTAAACTTATATTGCCTCACCCGCGTATGCATAGTCGTGGTTTTGTTTTATTACCATTATTTGAAATTGCACCGCATTTATCACTGCCAAATCATGGCAAAATAGCGCAATTAATACAAAACCATCAATTTACAGACATAAAAAAACTTTAGGTTTAAAAAAAGTCACATGAGCATTTTTAACAGATTTCCTTATATCGTCATTGAAGGCCCTATTGGTTGTGGTAAAACCACCTTGGCTCAAATATTAGCAGATAAGTTTCCTGTAGATTACTTGTCTGAAAAAGCGGAGACCAACCCATTTTTACCGCGCTTTTATCAGGATGCTCAACGCTATGCCTTACCTACTCAGTTGTTCTTCTTGTTTCAGCGTGCAAGTCAGATTGCTGATTTAACCCAACGTGACATGTTTGCCAAACCCATTGTCGCTGATTTTTTCTTAGAAAAAGACCCTATATTTGCAAGGTTGAATTTAGATGATGAGGAATATGCTTTGTATCATCAAATTTATCAGCATCTACAATTAAAAGCACCCAAACCTGATTTAGTGATTTACTTGCAAACGCCTGTTGATTCATTGATGGAGCGTATTGAAGAGCGCAATGTCAATTATGAGCTCGACATTCCACGCGAATACATAGAGCGGTTAGCAAACGCCTATAGTGAGTTCTTTCATAGCTATGACACTTCACCAGTACTCATTGTCAATAATGAGAAACTTAACATATTAAAAAACCCAGACGCGCTAGATTTATTACTCTCACGTATTTTGCAGATTAAAGGTCAACGTGAATTCTTTAATCCGAATTTTGACTAAAGCCTAGTGCATCAATCCCACTCATGAATTTAACTGAACTTGAAAAATTGGCACAATCTGGCGAAAAAATTGCCATGCTGACTTGCTACGATGCAACATTCGCCAAAGTGATGGAATTAGCAGGCGTCGATATGCTACTGGTTGGCGACTCACTTGGTATGGTGTTGCAGGGTGCTGAAAATACGCTAAATGTGAGTATGCACCATATGACTTATCATACGAAAAGTGTTGCCGCTGGTGCACCAAACACAGTCATTATGGCTGACATGCCGCTGGGTAGTTATGAGCATGATGATGAAGCGGCATATAAAAATGCACTATGGTTGATTAGATCTGGCGCTGATCTCGTCAAATTTGAAGGGGGTGGCAACAAAGTAAAAACTGCCCGCTACTTGATTGAACGTGGCATCCCAGTTTGCGCACATTTAGGCTTTACCCCACAGTCGGTGAATCAGTTAGGTGGCTATAAAATTCAAGGTAAAACAGACGAAAGTGCAGCAAAAATCATGGCAGATGCTATCGCCATGAGCGAGGCTGGGGTCAGTTTTATCGTATTAGAAATGGTACCAGCAGCGCTTGCTAAAAAAATTACCGAAAGTATTAAAACCCCGACTATCGGTATTGGTGCTGGCGTTGACTGTGGTGGTCAAGTCTTAGTCATACAAGATTTACTAGGTATTTATTCTGGGGTGTCTGGAAAAAATCCAAGCGACTTCAAAATTCCTCGTTTTGTTAAAAACTTCTTACACGAAACCAATAGCATTCAATATGCCATTAGTGGCTATGTGCATGCCGTGAAAAATAAAACATTTCCTGCGCAAGAGCATAGTTACTAATGCAAATCATCCACACCGCTAGTGCATTAAGACAAGCACTAAAAAGTCAAACCAATATAGCGTTTGTACCCACCATGGGCAACCTACATGCGGGCCACATCCATTTAGTAGAAATTGCCAAACAACATGGGCAGTGTGTGGTGGTAAGTATTTTCGTAAACCCGCTGCAATTTGGTGCAAATGAAGATTTAGCTACCTACCCTCGTACTTTAGAAGCTGATTGCGATAAGCTTAAAACAGCTGGGGCAACGATTGTATTTGCACCAACAGTAGAGGAAATGTACCCTGACTTTGATGGGAATACACTCAATCAAACCATGACCATTACAGCCCCACCCATTGCCAATGAACTATGTGGCGCATCACGACCAGGGCATTTTTCTGGCGTTGCTACCATCGTCATGAAGCTCTTCAACATGGTGATGCCACAAGTAGCGATATTTGGCCAAAAAGATTTTCAACAACTGTTTATCATCAAACAACTCATCAGACAGTTTAATCTACCTATCAAAGCGATTGGCGTTGATACAGTACGTGAAGCCAATGGTTTAGCGATGAGCTCACGCAACGGCTATTTATCAGTTGAACAGCACCATCAGGCCAGCCAATTAAATCAATCTTTACAAAACATTGTCACTCAAATTCAAAATAATACCCAACAAAATCATATTATTAACTTTCATCAACTTGAGAATGAAGCCATTGCTTCGCTCAAAACACAAGGTTGGATTGTTGATTATGTTTCAATAAAGTCAGCGCTTACACTTAGCGACGCCTCTAGCACAGACTCACATTTGGTAGTGTTAGCCGCGGCCAAATTAGGCAATACACGTCTGATCGATAATATTGAATTTTTACGTGCACTGCATTAAATAGGGGCAAGGCCGCGATAGAAAATCGTCGGCATTATTTAGGTGACAAACACTCGCATAATGGATTTAAAATTGGAAGTCACACTTGAAAAGACTATAATGCACTCCCTTTTAATAATTGGCTAACCGCATGCAAAGAACCATGCTCAAATCTAAGTTACACCGCGTGCGTGTAACACACGCAGAATTGCACTATGAAGGCAGTTGTGCGATTGATGAATTGCTTCTAGAAGCTGCAAACATTAATGAATATGAGCAAATTCATCTTTATAATGTAACCAATGGTGAGCGCTTTAGTACCTATGCTATTCGTGCTGAACGTCATTCAGGTATTATTTCAGTTAATGGCGCTGCTGCACATAAGGCGCAACCTAAAGACATTATGATTATTGCCAGCTATGCAAATTATCAAGAAATTGAACTACAAAAGTTCTCCCCCCAACTTGTGTATGTAGATGACCAAAACCGCATACAATCTCAACGTAACGCAATTCCAGCACAGGCCGCTTAAATGACAAAAGATGTAGACACCGCAAAATTAGATGCAAATTATTTAGAATCCATGAAACTCGCAGTCGTTGATGCGATTGAAGATATTAAAGGCTTTGATATTACTGTAATGGATGTGCGCAAGCTCACGTCTATGACAAGTTATATGATAGTTGCAAGCGCAACATCTAGTCGACAAGCCAAAGCTATCGCAGATAATGTGCGTGAAAAACTTAAAGAAAAGGGTTATTCAATCCGTGGCACTGAAGGCGAAAAAGAAGGTGAATGGGTATTAGTTGATTTAAACGATATTGTTGCCCATATTATGGTGCCTACAACTCGTGCCTATTACAATCTTGAACAACTATGGGGTGAAGCTGAATCACGCCGCGGCCATATTAAAGCAGATAGCAACGAAGATTAATGCGGTTTAGGATTTTAAACCACATCGCTGGCTGTCTTACAGCCGCTTAAAGGATAAGCATTGAAGCTACGCATTATCTCTGTCGGCCACAAAATGCCAAACTGGGTTGAAGCGGCATGCATTGAATATACTAAACGCATGCCACGTGAAATTAGCGTAGAAATTATTGACATCAAACCCGAAAAGCGTGCAGCGGGCAACAGCACAGAAAACATCCAGCTGATTGAAGCCAAAAGAATATTAGAGGCAATTGGCAAAGATTACTGCATCGCCTTAGACGAGCGCGGCTCAGAAGTAACCACCCTACAATTAGCTGATAAGTTAAAAGATTGGCAGTTATCAGGACGTGATGTTGCATTGATTATCGGTGGTGCAGATGGCTTGCATTCAACTGTAAAACAAAAAGCCGACTGGCTTTGGGGATTATCGAAGCTTACACTGCCACACGCCATGGTTCGCGTGATACTGACCGAGCAACTATATCGCGCCCATTCGGTCATTAATAATCATCCCTATCATCGAGAATAACAATGACGTCAGCACAACCAACCTATGAAAAATCTTTAGTTTGGTTTAGACGTGACTTACGTGACTATGACCATGCGGCGCTTTATCATGCGCTAAAATATTCAGAGCAAGTTTTTTGTGCCTTTGTATTTGACACAGACATTCTTGATCACTTAACTGAAAAATCAGATCGCCGCGTAGAATTTATTTGGGAAAGTATTCGTGAGCTGAAATCTACGCTTCATGCCAAAGGTACTGATTTAATTGTCTTACATGGCAGTGCGCTTCAAGAAATTCCACAACTGGCACGAACGTTAAAAGTTGAAGCGGTATTTACCAACCATGACTACGAACCTAACGCTATCGCCCGTGATGTGAGTGTAGCGAAACGACTTCAAGAAATTAATATTGAGTTTCATCACTATAAAGACCATGTCATTTTTGAAAATGATGAAATATTAAACCTTGCAGGAAAGCCCTACGGCATATTTACGCCCTATAAAAATAAGTGGCTAAGCACTGTCAATGATTTTTACATTAAGCCCTATCCTGTTGATCTCTATTTAAAAAAATTAGCTAAATTTGAAAGTGTTAGTGAATTGCCAAGCTTAGAAAGTTTGGGATTTAAGCGTACCAATTTATCTAGCCTAGCCTTACCTACGGGTATGCAAGGCGGAATAACGCTATTTAATGACTTTAAAGATCGCATGAGTCGCTATAAAGAAGCACGAGATTATCCTGCCATTAAAGGTGTGTCTTATTTATCCGTACATTTACGATTTGGCACCGTCTCTATCCGTCATCTAGCGCGTACTGCTATTCAAGAAGCTAGCGCTGGCGCGCAAACTTGGCTCAATGAACTTATTTGGCGTGATTTTTATGTACAAATTATGCATCACAAACCTAGTGTAGCTTTGGGTCAAGCCTACAAATCTGAATTTGAATCGCTGTCTTTTCTAAACAGCCGTGAACTTTTTCTTGCTTGGTGCCAAGGCAAGACTGGGTACCCCTTAGTCGACGCTGCCATGCGACAACTTAACACTACAGGTTTTATGCACAACCGTTTACGTATGGTGACAGCGAGCTTTTTAGTTAAGGATTTATTAATTGACTGGCGGTGGGGGGAGCGATATTTCGAAGAGAAACTCATCGATTATGACCTTAGCGCTAACAATGGTGGCTGGCAATGGGCAGCTAGCACTGGCTGTGATGCACAACCTTGGTTCAGAATTTTTAACCCTATCACGCAGAGTATACGATTTGATTCACAAGGTAAGTTTATCCGGAAATATGTGCCTGAATTGAAGAACTGCAATGACAAAGAGATACACTCACCTTGGTTAATAACGCCCCTTCGCCTTCAAGCTCTAAATTTGCACATAGGGACCGATTACCCTGCACCAATAGTTGATCATGCAACTCAACGTGGATTGGCGCTAGCAATGTATAAAAATGTTTAGGCATTTCAAGTAACATCCCCATACGCTTAAAGTAACAAACATTATGTATAATATGTTTTATATAAGACATAAGTGTTTTATAATCATCGTACTATTCAGATAGCAGTCCTTTAATTTTTTGGAAGATTATTATGGCACTCGTTTCCTTACGTCAATTGCTAGACCATGCCGCTGAACATGACTACGGTCTAGCGGCCTTCAATGTGAATAACATGGAGCAGGTACACGCTATTATGCAAGCCGCAGACGAAGTGAATAGTCCAGTGATTTTGCAAGGCTCCGCTGGTGCGCGTAAATATGCTGGCGAGGCATTTCTTCGGCACTTAGTCTTAGCTGCTATTGAAACTTATCCGCACATTCCCGTTGTGATGCATCAAGATCATGGTCAGTCTCCTGCCGTTTGCATACAAGCGATGCGCTCTGGTTTTTCTAGCGTAATGATGGACGGTTCACTTATGGAAGACGCCAAAACGCCTTCCAGCTATCTATACAACATTGAGGTCACTAGAAAAATTGTAGAGATTGCCCACGCCATTGGCGTTTCAGTAGAAGGGGAATTAGGCGTACTTGGGTCATTAGAGACAGGCCTAGCCGGAGAAGAGGATGGCTCTGGCGCTTCTGGCATATTAAGCCATGCACAAATGCTTACCGACCCTGAAGAAGCTGCCGATTTTGTGCGGCAAACTGGAGTTGATGCCTTAGCGATAGCGATTGGCACATCCCACGGGGCATACAAATTTACTAAGCCTCCAACAGGCAAAACCCTTGCCATTAGCCGTATTAAAGAAATTCATGACCGCATACCTAATACGCACTTAGTGATGCATGGCTCATCTTCCGTTCCGCAAGAATGGCTACATATCATTAATGAATTCGGTGGTGACATGGGAGAAACCTATGGCGTACCGGTGGAAGAAATTGTTGAAGGCATTAAGCATGGCGTGCGTAAAATTAATATCGATACTGATTTGCGCATGGCCTATACGGGGTCTATACGAAAATTCTTTACGGAAAAAAGAAAAGAATTTGACCCAAGGAAATTTCTAAGCGCCTCAACCATTGCCATGCGAGCAATTTGCAAAGCCCGTTATGAAGCTTTTGGCTCTGCAGGACAAGCTAGCAACATTAAGCCAATTTCATGTGAACAAATGGCAACACGCTATAAATTAGGTGAGCTACAGGCGATTGTTAAATCAATATAAATGCCAAATAAAATATAAGGAATTGTGAAATGCGTCGCAATCTTGTAGTAGGTAATTGGAAAATGCACGGCAACATTAATAGCAACCAAATATTGCTTGAATGCCTAATTGAAGGCTTAAAGGAATGTAAAAATGCTGATTACGTAGTCTGCGTACCTAATCCCTATTTATACCAAGCAAGATCATTGTTAGAAAATACTAATATTGCATGGGGCGGTCAGAATGTAAATCAATTCGAAGAAGGTGCTTTTACTGGGGCAGTATCCCCTCACATGCTCACAGACCTTGGTTGTAGCTATGTATTACTTGGGCACTCCGAAAGACGCGTTTTGTTTCATGAAACCAATCTTTCAGCAGCTGCTAGATTTGATGCGGCAATTAAAGCGGGTTTAACACCAGTCTTATGTGTAGGTGAAACCCTTGCCGAACATGAGGCAGGATTAACTGAAGTGACAGTCGCAAGTCAGATGGATGCTGTCATGGCAACACTGGGTGATGAAGGCTTTGCTAGAGCCATGCAGCTAAATATGGTATTTGCCTACGAACCAGTGTGGGCTGTAGGTACAGGCAAAACAGCAACCCCTGAACAAGCGCAAGAAGTTCATCAATTTATTCGCCAACGCATTGCAAGACGCAACGCTGAGGCTGCATCAAAGGTGCGTATTATTTATGGCGGAAGTGTGAAAGCGCAAAATGCAACACAACTATTTAATATGCCAGATGTGGATGGTGGACTCGTTGGCGGCGCCTCTTTAAATGCAGATGAGTTTATTGCTATTTGCCGCATAGCGAATGATCGTGCTTCGAGCAACTGTCTAACCTAGTACACTTTTAATACTAGTGGGCTATTTTTTTAGAATGATAGGCCACAATACGTTCCACTTCATTACGACTACCCATCATCACAGGCACACGCTGATGCAAGCCATTAGGATGCACCTCCAAAATGCGCTGTATACCGGTTGTTGCTGCACCTCCAGCCTGCTCCACAATAAAACTCATTGGGTTAGCCTCATACATTAAACGTAATTTACCACCTTTAGATTGCAACTTACTATCAATCGGGTACATAAACACACCCCCACGTACTAAAATGCGATGCACTTCAGCTACCATAGAGGCCACCCAGCGCATATTAAAGTCTTTTTTACGAATACCTTCTACGCCTTGCAAACACTCATCAATGTAACGTTGGACAGGTTCTTGCCAAAATCGATAGTTAGACATATTAATAGCAAACTCTTGCGTATCTGCCGGCACTTTAATATCTGGATGACTCAAATAAAATTCACCCGCACCCGCATCCAAGGTGAATCCATTAACGCCATTGCCAGTCGTCAATACCAGCATGGTCGATGTGCCATACAGTGCATAGCCAGCACATATTTGCGTTGTACCTGCTTGCATAAAATCACTCAATACAGGCTTGGCGTTGGCGCTTTGTAAAATAGAAAATATCGTGCCGACTGAAATATTCACATTCACGTTAGAGGAACCATCGAGTGGATCAAATAAGAGTAAGTATTGACCCTGCTGCCGGCGCTTTACGGCAATCTCAATAACATCATCCATCTCTTCAGAAGCCATTCCTGCTACATAACCACTCCGCTGATTTTCTTCGATGAAAATATCATTGGTAATCACGTCGAGTGCTTTTTGCACCTCACCCTGAACATTTTGAGAGCCTAAGCTACCCATATTGCCAGAAAGAGCACCTTGGTCGATGGCCAGCGAAATCTTCTTACACGCAGTAACTATATCTTTAAGCATCGCAGTTAGTGCGATGCTATGCTCACCTACAAGATGTTGTGATAAAAATTCTGTAATGCTAACGTGTTGAGTCATACAACATTCCTAATTTAAATGGCTTAGTCAAAAATAACCGTTACGCCAATATCTAAAGTGCCTAAAAATTTAAAGGTCTTATTTTCGCACTCTCAAATTGTCCCACTTAAGCGATGTTATTGCTAAGAAAACTACGATAATGTTAAAAAAATCAAAATACTAGACAACTAAGCCCTGCTCAGTTAAAGTAATAGCTAGCGTTTCCGTTGATATTCTTATCACTTTTGTTTATACATTCAGATGACAGAGTTTAAGAAATATCACCAATAGGGGTCTTACAATGCACAGCAAAATAACAACTTATGCCAAAACAACAGTCGCCATCGCTAGCTTGTTGGCACTCACCTTGCTGTCAGCTTGCGCCACGCAAACCAACAAAGATCCTCTAGAAGGCATGAATCGTGGCATCTATAAATTTAATGATATCGCTGACAAGGCACTTATAAAGCCCGTAGCTACCGTATATAAAACAATAACACCTTCGCCTGTTCGTACAGGATTCAATAATTTCTTTAGCAACTTAGGTTCAATCACTACCGTTCTAAACGATTTATTTCAGTTCAAATTTACGAACGCCTTTACTGATGCTGGACGATTTGTCATCAACAGTACATTTGGTATTGCTGGCTTTATTGATGTCGCTGGAATGGATAATATAGAAAAGCATAAAGAAGACTTTGGTCAAACTTTAGGTTACTGGGGCGTAGGTAGTGGCCCATACTTAGTATTGCCAATTCTTGGCCCATCAAGCGTACGTGATACCACCGGCCTGTTATTTGATACAGCAACATCTGACCCTATTACATACACACATAACATAGGTGAAGTTAGACTTCACAACCAGCTTCGTTTAGCTCAGTTGATAGACAAGCGTACAGAACTACTAACGGCAACTGACTTGATTGATGAAGCGTCTTTAGACCCGTATGCTTTTATGCGTGATGCCTATTTGCAAAGGCGTGCCAGCTTGGTACAAGACGGCTTAGTACCGGACGAGTTTATTAAAGACGATAGCGAAGAAGCTAGTAAATAATAATTAGAGCTGTGAGTAGTGGGTTTAACCCCGTTATTCACAGGCTACAGTCATGCGCTCAATTAAAATGGAGCCCACCTGTTTAGAGCCCTGAATCACTACATCAGTCCCAATCCCAACAATCATTTTCAACATATCTGCCATATTGCTGGCAATCGTAATCTCTTCTACTGGGTGAATAATCACACCATTTTCAACCCAAAAACCAGCGGCCCCTCTAGAGTAATCACCAGTCACCATGTTGACGCCCGTGCCCAGTAGCTCAGTGACTAATAGCCCTGTGCCCATTTGCTTAAGCATGCCAGAAAAATCATTAGCGCCTGATTGCACAATCAAATTATGATTACCACCAGCATTGCCAGTAGTTTTCATACCTAGCTTTCGCGCTGAGTAGCTACCCAATACATACCCTTGCAACACACCCTCTTTTACTAACTGCCGCGCCTGTGTAGCAACGCCTTCATTATCAAAAGGACTGCTTGCTAAGCCTTTTTTTAGATGTGGATTTTCTACTATATTTAATAATGGGCTAGCAACTTGCTTACCCAAACTATCTAGCAAGAACGAAGACTTACGATATAAACTACCGCCAGAAATTGCATTAATCAGCGTAGAAATTAGGCCGCTCGCCAGAGGCGCTTCAAACAGCACAGGGACTTGGCAAGTACTTATTTTTCGTGAATTTAAGCGCCGTACTGCCCGCTCGCCCGCTAATCTGCCAATGTCAGCCGCAATCTGTATATCTTCCGCTGCACGTGCGGTACTGTACCAATAATCACGCTGCATGCTGTCTTCAGATTCAGCAATGACAGAACAACTTACTCCATGCCTAGAACTTGGGTAACCCCCAGTAAAACCATGACTATTGCTGTAGGCAAAAAAACCTTCTCCAGTTGAAACACTTGCACCTTCAGAGTTTGTTATTCGCGAGTCGACACTTAATGCTGCCGCTTCACATTCTTTAGCCAGCTCAATAGCTTCATCTACGGAAATATTCCAAGGATGGTGCAGGTCCAAATCCAAAATATTCTTAGCCATTAAATCAGCATCAGCCAAGCCACAAAACTCATCGTTAGCGGTGTACTTAGCAATATTGCAAGCCGCAGCTACGGTGTCTTTGAGTGCTTGTTGAGTTAAATCTGACGTGCTGGCATGGCCTTTTTGTTGTCCAAAATAGACGGTCACCGACATGCCTTTATCCCGGTTGTATTCTATATTTTCAACTTCGTTCAAGCGTACTGAAACATTCTGCCCGATGCTTAAGCTTAGTTCAGCCTCTGCTGCACTGGCGCCAAGATTTTTTGCAACTTTAAGCACATCTTCCGACATTTGCTTAATTTCATCTAAACTATAACTAAAGCGCAAATCTGCCATAACCCTCTTATCTTTCACCAAATATACCAAGTGCGCACTGAGTATGCGCTAAAAATATGTTCTAAAAACTAAGGCTGTTATAATACCGCAGTATGAAACCTAAAAAGACAAACAGCGGTATTGATTTTAGTTACGATGCAAATTTAGCCTCTAAATTAAATGCTGAAGAACCTATTAGCAAAACGCAACTCAAGGCTGAGGCAGATGAACAACAAGCGCTTGGGGTTCGGCTAACAGAGCTGCCTAAAGACAAACTATTGAAACTAGACCTGCCAGATGCAGTAGTGACCGCAGTACTAGATTCTAAAAAAATTACAGCCAACGGTGCCACTCGTCGACATAAACAGTATTTAGGTCGACTGATGCGTGAAATTGATAACGCGCCTATCTTAGAACAGCTCGCTCGCTGGGATGGTAAACACACTGCAGAAAATGCCTATTTTCATGGTCTGGAGCGCTGGCGTGATCGTATGATTGCAGATGCCGACGTATTAGCTGAATTTATTGCGCTTTACCCACAAACGGATATTCAACAACTACGTACTCTAATTCGAAATGCGCAAAAAGAACTGGCCGCCGGGAAGCCACCTAAAAGTAGCCGTGAGATATTTCGCCTGTTGCGTGAAGTTACACAAGTTACACAAGAAAATAGCGATGCAGAATCAAACTACACCCCAACCGATGAGCTAGACAATAACGTTTAGTTAAAAAATATGGAACACTCTCCCGCTATTCTGCACGCAAAAGAGCTTTTATTCTTACTCGGTATTATTTTAGGCGTAGGCACAGTAACAGGCTTTATCGCCCGACGACTAAAAATACCAGATGTGGTGATGTTTTTATTAGCGGGAATGGCGCTAGGCAATGCAGGGCTGGGTGTTGTTAATGTAAGCGTTGATTCTACCTTGAATCAATTGTTATTGATTTTTGGCTCCTGCTACATTCTGTTTGATGGTGGCGCCAGCGTCCGCTTAAACGTACTTAAAGGCGTATGGCCCACATTGCTCTCTTTAGCCACTGTGGGCGTGCTCATCAGCGCAGTTGTTACCGCATTTGCCGCTCAATATTTATTACATTTACCCTTTATTTTCGCCATGTTATTGGGCGCAGTCATTGCCTCAACAGATCCAGCAACCTTAGTACCGGTATTCCGACAAGTTAAGGTAAGGGCTAAAGTCGCACAAACTGTCATGAGCGAATCTGCTTTTAATGATGCCATGGGTGCAATCTTAACCTTTGCCGTGCTAGGTGTGGCGGTGTCAGGCACAGATTTTTCTATTAGCGCAAACTTACTCTCTCTATTACAACAATCCTTACTCGGCTTAGTTGGCGGGGCAGTAATGGGGTACTTAGCCGCTTTATTTATTGC
>CAILFU010000061.1 GCA_903833595.1 uncultured Pseudomonadota bacterium | reverse complement strand
CCACAACCGCTAAAAAAACGATACTTAGGGGTAACTCAAAGACCCCTCGCCAATGCTTGGCAAAATAAATACCCGCGATGATAATTGCAATGCTGTAGGTATAAAAGCTTGAAGCGGCCCCCGACATGCCAGCTTCGGCCATCAATCGGTAAGGAAACCAAATAATTCCCCAGCAAAGTGCACCAAATAGTAAGCCGAATATGGCAACAGATTGGCTGGCGTTGTTATTATTTAATTGTGCTGTATTTTTCATGTAATCCACTTAGCGGTATTCATTGATTCAATTTAGCCAAAACCTTTACCCTATATTACAATATCGGCTATGAATCCAAATCTTAATTTACTACAACCTTACCCTTTTCAGCGCTTACGAGACTTATTTAAGGGGACAACCCCTAACCCTGCTTATGCGCCCGTTAATTTATCCATAGGTGAGCCGAAGCATGCCACACCACAGCTTATTAAAGATGCTTTAGTCGATAATTTAGCAGGTTTAGCCAGTTACCCAACCACTATAGGCGCATTAACGCTTCGCGAGGCAATTTCCAACTGGATTTCGCGCCGCTATGGTCTAGCACCACTCAATCCTGAAACTGCAATATTACCCGTCACCGGTAGTCGCGAGGCGCTATTTGCATTCGCACAATTGATTGTTGATCGCTCAAAACCGAACCCAGTGGTTATTTCACCGAATCCTTTTTATCAAATATACGAGGGTGCGGCATTTTTAGCAGGGGCTGAACCTTACTTTTTAAATACACTCCCTGAAAATGATTACGCCATGGATTTTGCCAGTGTGCCAGTGGACGTATTAAATCGCACGCAATTGGTCTATGTGTGTAGCCCTGGCAATCCATCTGGCAAAGTCATGAGCCTAGCACAATGGAAAGTGATTTTTGACTTGTCAGATCAATATGACTTTGTCATTGCTGCTGATGAATGCTATTCAGAAATTTACTTTGACGAAAGCCAGCCACCCTTAGGTGCACTACAAGCAGCACATCAGCTCAATAGAAGTTACAAAAACCTCGTTGTCTTTAGCTCACTGTCAAAACGTTCTAACGTGCCTGGCATGCGCTCTGGCTTTGTAGCAGGCGATGAGAAAATTATCGAGAAATTTGCCCTATACCGCACTTATCATGGTTGTGCCATGAACCCGGCCGTACAAGCAGCAAGCATGGCTGCCTGGAATGACGAGGCGCATGTCATTGAGAACCGCAAACTTTATGCAGAAAAATTTCAGATTATCACCCCACTTTTAAGTGAAGTACTGGAAGTTAAAAAGCCGGATGCTGCTTTTTACTTATGGGCAAAAATAAAACAATCCCATGGGCGTCACTTGTCAGATACCGAATTTGCCTTAACACTCTACCGTGAGTTCAATGTCACCGTATTGCCAGGCAGTTATTTAGCGCGTGAAGCGCACGGTATCAATCCTGGTGAAAACTTTGTACGCTTAGCCTTGGTGGCTAGCCTAGATGAGTGCGTCGAGGCGGCCAATCGCATTAAAAAAATGATTGTCTAGTTCGATCAATTAATCTTTATAAATTGATCGACTTGATTAAATATAGCTTCATTAAGTGTTGGATTTAAACAATCTAACGCCACTATATCTTTCATGCCGCGCAACCATGTCAACTGACGCTTAGCCAGTTGACGCGTTGCAAAAATACCTCTATCGCGCAATTCGGCGATATCATATTCGCCCGCTAAGTGTTCCAAAGCCTGTCGATAACCGACACAGCGCATAGAAGTAGATTCAGGTGTGAGTGAAGGGTATTTTTCAATCAACGCCCTCACCTCTTTCACAAAGCCGTCTTTGAGCATTTGTTCAAATCGAGTGGCAATACGCTCATGCAGCACTTTGCGATCACTAGGCAATAAGGCGATTTTAAGCAAATCATAAGGTAAAACCTCACTCGTTTGTTTAGCGTAAAGCGCAGACATCGGCTCACCCGTCATTTCAAATACCTCTAAAGCACGCTGTATACGTTGCATGTCGTTAGGCGCTAAACGTGCTGCGGTCGCTGGGTCAACTAAGGCCAGCTTCTCATGCATGGCTGGCCAGCCAATCAAAGCAGCACGCGCATCAAGCCTAGCACGCACCTCTTGGTTCGCTTCTGGCAAGCCACTTAAACCGTCTTGTAACGCTTTAAAGTACAACATGGTACCGCCTACCAATAACGGAATTTTCCCACGCGCAGTGATATCAGCCATTAATCGCAATGCATCACTTCTGAAATTAGCCGCAGAATAGGCTGCAGTAGGTTCTATGATGTCGATAAGGTGATGTGGTGCAATTGCCAAAGTTTCAGCATCTGGTTTCGCTGTGCCGATATCCATGCCTTTAAACACTAATGCTGAATCTACACTAATGATTTCTACGGGTAATTTTGAAGCGAGTGCAACTGCTGCCCCCGTTTTACCACTGGCTGTAGGGCCCATCAGGAAAATGGCGGGATGAGACATAGCGTCCTTTTATTGGCCTCGCATAAACATTTTATCTAAATCCGCCATACTCACTTGAAACCAAGTGGGACGACCGTGATTACACATACCGCTGCGCTCGGTAGCTTCCATATCACGCAGCAAAGCATTCATTTCAGTAATCGTTAAGCTACGGTTTGCTCGCACGGCTGCATGGCAGGCCATGGTGCCGAGCAATTCGTTTCTACGCTCAGTAAGTGCACGCGAAGCCCCGTACTCATGTAAGTCACGTAAGACATCTCGCGCTAATGTCACGGCATCTGCGTCTTGTAGCATGCTAGGTACGGCCCGAACTGCCAAGGTGGTGGGCGACAGTATGGCAATATCAAACCCTAACTGCTGAAGACTAGCTTCATGGCTCGCTAAAGCCTCTTGAACCGTTGCAATTTCTAATCGATCTGCATTGAAACTGACAGGGATTAATAAAGGTTGCATGGAGACGCTTTTGCAATCGAGTGCATTCTTCAGTTGCTCGTACATAATACGCTCATGCGCGGCATGCATATCCACCACCACTAGTCCTTGGGTATTTTGTGCCAACACATACACACCATGAATCTGTGCGACTGCAAACCCTAGCGGACAGTTAGTTTCAGTATGCGATTCATTTAATCGCTGAGCTAAAGTAGTGTCCGCATAAAGCTCGCCCATATTAGCCTGCTGGGCCGTATCATTGAATCTATGGTTTGATTTGATATCACCAAACAGTGTCTGATAAAAACCATTAGGCTCAGTGGCATTTAAATTGATTTGTGCTTGATAAGTAGGATAGTTCAGTTGCGCTGAAGCAAACGGATTATGTCCCGCTTGATTCGCCGTCACGGCATTTGAAACCCCTGTAGGGGTTGCCAAGGCTTTATGTAGCGAATGAAAAATAAATCGATGGATGGCTTGCCCATCTCTAAATCTGACCTCAGTTTTACTTGGATGGACATTCACATCTACCAAATTGGGGTCTAGCTCTATAAACAACACAAAGGCTGGATGCCTATCATGATGCAGCACATCTTGATAGGCTTGGCGAATGGCGTGACTCACTAACTTATCACGCACAAATCGACCATTCACATAAACATATTGCGTATCACTTTTATAACGATTGAAAGTAGGCTTAGCCGCCACACCCCATAAGCGTAAACCAGCTGCAGACTCGTCTACATGAATGGTTTCAGCGGCAAACTCGGCGCCTAATACATCGCTAAATCTTTTCACTGGCTCACTGACGGCATAACGGCTTAGCGCCCTGCCATTATGCTGCAACATGAAAGCAACGTCTGGACGAGAAAGCGCCACGCGATTAAAAGCGACTTCACAATGCCCGAATTCCGTACCTTCTGTTTTTAAGAATTTACGGCGTGCCGGCGTGTTGAAATATAAATCATTCACCTCGATGAGGGTGCCCAAATCTAACGCTGTTGGCTCAATCGTTGAAATCTCGCTACCATCCGAACTAATACGCCACGCATGCTTAGCTTCAGCATAGCGACTGCTAATTTGTGTGCGAGACACCGATGCAATGCTGGCCAAAGCCTCACCCCGAAAGCCCAAGCTTGCGACAGACTCCAAGTCATCTAAAGTCGCTATTTTACTGGTGGCATGCCGTGTAAGCGCCATACTTAAATCATCTTGCGCAATGCCAGTGCCGTTGTCCGCTACTCTTAACTGCTTAACACCACCTTGCACTAACGATACTTGAATGTCAGTACTACCAGCATCTAAGCTATTTTCAAGCAATTCTTTAAGCGCAGAAGCCGGGCGCTCAACCACCTCGCCCGCCGCGATTTGGCTAATCAATTGATCTGGTAACAGTTGGATGCGCATTTGTGGTTGGTATTTTACCCGTTTTAATATAAATTCTTGAACATATGCCTTCATTAAATCAAGCCTTAACGCAAAATAGCTACATCAATAGCTTCACCCAAGCACGCAGCCTAAAGCGACATCATCACTTTTACTTAGGCCCTACCAATTCAGGTAAAACGCATCATGCTTTAATCGCCTTGCAAGAGGCTAAATCAGGCGTTTATCTAGCGCCATTACGACTACTGGCAATGGAGATACGAGACAGACTAGTAGCCGCAGGCATCCCCTGCAACTTAATCACTGGGGAAGAGCGTATTTTGATGGCTGGCGCACAACATACCGCCTCCACCATTGAAATGATGAATCCATCCAACTTAGTAGACGTGGCCGTTATTGATGAAATTCAGATGTTACAAGACCCTGATCGTGGCAGCGCATGGACGGCTGCACTGGTAGGGGTTCCAGCACAACGGGTATTTGTTTGTGGTTCTAACGCAGTCACGGCGCCATGTATTGCCGTGATTGAACACATGCACGAAACGTATGAAATTACTCAATTAGCAAGAAAAACACCCTTGATACTAGAAGAAGTCAGTATTTGTGGTAACCGTTATAGTCGCCAAAAACTCAAACCTCAACTTAAAAAAGGCGATGCCATCATCGCGTTTAGCCGCAAAGATGTACTTACTTTTAGCGCACGCTTCCGCCAATGGGGGTTTGCTGTCGCAACAATCTATGGTGCGCTGTCCCCGGAAGTGAGACGTACCGAGTCCGAACGATTTTGTTCTGGCGCCGCAGATATTTTAGTAGCGACCGATGCCATAGGCATGGGTTTAAATCTACCGATACGGCGCATCATTTTCAGCAATATTCATAAATTTGATGGTGTCGCTTCTCGGCACCTGAATGCCACTGAAGTGCGCCAAATTGGAGGCCGTGCTGGCCGCTTTGGTATTTATGATACCGGTTATATCAGCGTATTTGAGAATGATGAATTTATACACGTAGCGCACATGCTAAGCACTGATGACAACGCTGATTTAACAAAACTACCCATCACAATTAATTTTAAGCAAATCGATGAAATTTCACAAAAACTATACACACGAAAAATTGCCGAAGTGCTTACGTACCATCAGCATAGAAGTAAGATTCATACCGCATTATTTACGAACGCTCCGCTATATAGCCAAATAGCACAGGCTATATTAGTCGATGAACATGCCCCCAATATGGCGCTCAAAGATAAATATATTTTTGTATGTGCGCCTATTTCTTTAAATGTTGCGTTTGAAAAAGACTATTACCTACTTTGTTTGCAAAGTGTCGCACTGTCACAAAAGCGTACCCTACCCACCGCACCCACTTGGCTAACGTCAACTAGCCCTAAGCATTTAGAAGCTGCAGAATTACTCACCCACAACCTAAGTTTGTATGCGTGGTTGAGTTTCAAATTTCCACAAACTTTTGTGAATGGTGATGCGGTAAAAATATTAAGACAATGCGTTAGCCGCTATATAGAAAATGCGCTACTTTGCCAAGCCGGCTATGGTGACACCGCAAGAGAAATTGACTATTTGATATCGAATAGACGTTGAGCGCCTAATCTAAAGTGACTGTTTCAAGGTAATCGGGCACCACAACACGCCAATGCAGGTGTTCCTCAATATGCAGTCGCATCGCATCAGCGGCTACTGGCTCTCCATGGGTAATAAAGGTCTTTTTCGGTGGCGATTCAAAACCCCCTAACCAGGCAATAATTTCAGAATAGTCCGCATGGGCAGAAAGGTTGGAAATCAATGCCACCTTTGCCCGCACTGGCACATATTCGCCATGAATTTTAATGCTTTCTACCCCATCTAGCATCGCAGCACCGCGCGTCCCTGCTGCTTGAAAGCCAACAAACAGAATCGTGTTGTTAGGGTTAGGGGCAAAAGCTTTTAAATGATGGACAACGCGCCCACCCGTAGCCATCCCACTGGCTGAAAGAATGATCATTGGCCCCTTGGTTTCATTTAACCGCTTAGACTCTTCAATACCATTGACCATGTGTGCCGTATGGCATAACGCATGACTCTGGTCAGGTGTTAAGCGATGCTCACTTTTGAAATGATTAAATATTGCCGTTGCATCTACTGCCATTGGGCTATTCAGATAAACAGGGATGTTGTTATCGATGGCGCCAGAAGATTTAAGTAAATGAATGTAATAAAGCAACTCTTGCGCACGCCCGACTGCGAATACCGGAATGACCACCACGCCTTTGTGTTGAACGGTTTGATTGATGACCTCAGCGAGTTTAATTTTTGGATCCGTTTGATCATGCAAGCGATTACCATAGGTAGATTCAACAACTAAATAATCTGCCTGCCTAATCTTGCTTGGCGCTTTCATTAAAATATCATGAGGTCTGCCAATATCCCCTGAAAAGAGGATGGAAGTTCTTTTGTTATGAATACGTGCAAATGCAGACCCTAGAATATGTCCGCTAGGAGAAAGTCTTAAACGTAGATCATCGCCTAAATCAATGTCTTTCTCATAATCAACTGTTGTCAGTAGCGCGAGCGCATTTTGTGCGTCTTCTTTCGTGTATAGTGGCAACGCTGGATTGTGTTTTGAAAATCCACTTTTGTTGGCATATCTAGCCTCCTCTTCCTGTAAATGTGCGGAATCTAGCAACAACACTTCACACAAGTCACGGGTCGCCTCGCTACAATAAACTTTGCCAGAAAAGCCATTTTTAACAAAAAGTGGTAAATAACCACTGTGATCAATATGTGCGTGTGTGAGTACCACCGCATGAACATTTTTTGGGTTGATAGGTAAGGTAGCCCAGTTTCTAAGGCGCAACTGCTTAAGCCCTTGAAATAAGCCACAATCAATCAAAATACGTTTCAACCCACCAGATTCAGTTTTACTGGTCAACAAATATTTTGAACCGGTGACGGTCCCTGTTGCACCGAGAAAGGTTAATTCCATATCAAAGATCCTTGATGATTGATGGTAGATTACTCAACACTTATCACTCTAATGCAATCTTACTTTTAGCAAGTGCAGGGTTCGTGGAAAAATATTTTTTAATTCCCTGCAAAATTGAACTTACCAATTGCTCTTGATACGCTTCATCATTTAATCGACGTTCCTCTTCAGGATTACTGATAAAAGCTGTTTCAACTAATATCGAAGGAATGTCTGGCGATTTTAATACAGCAAATGCAGCTTGCTCTACACGCTTGGTATGTAACTTATTAATTTCACCTATCTGCCCAAGTACCGCCTTGCCAAGCTTCAAGCTGTCGTTAATCGTTGCTGTTTGTGAGAGATCAAGCAAAGTTCTAGCTAATATTGGATCTTTATCATCTAGGCTTACACCCCCTATTAAATCAGATTCATTTTCTTTTTTGGCTAAATACCGAGCGCTGGCACTCGTGGCACCACGTTCAGATAAAGCAAATACAGAAGACCCCCTAGCAGATTGATTAGTAAATGCATCAGCATGTATCGAGACAAACAAGTCCGCTTGCATCTTGCGCGCTTTGACTACACGTCCGTGTAATGGAATAAAATAATCACCATCACGTGTTAAAACGCCACGCATATTCGGCTCATTATCAATTTGCTGTTTAAGTTTTTTTGCCACCATTAAGGTGATGTCTTTTTCACGGCTACCAGTTGCACCAGATGCACCAGGGTCTTCGCCGCCATGTCCAGCATCTATCGCGACAATGATTAGACGACCCACTTTTTTGACATCTGAATTATTTATGTTGTTGTTCGTTGGCCCCGTATTGTCCTGTAGTGCATTTTGCTCAGCATCCTGACTATTAATTTCAGGGGATACATTAGACGCCTCACTTGACTCATTTTTTTGCGCTGGCAGTGGCTCAACGATAACACTTGCTTGTACAGAACTCTTAGCCACGCCATCTGGCGTAACGTTAGCAACATTAACCGCGTCACGTTCGGCGACCATCGCCATCAATGGATCGACCATAGGATGAACATCTAGTACTAATCTATATTTATAGTCCCCCGTAGGCGTTAAGGTAAACGCATTGGGTTTAGCTTCGGTTTTTAAATCAATCACAACACGTACGATGTTTTGCTGGAACTTTGCAACGCGAATCTGCTTAATATAAGGGTCATTTGGCTGAATTTTGTCAGTTAATGATTTAACCACTTGGTTTAAGTCAATATTTTCAATGTCCATCACCACGCGATCAGGGTTTTTAATCATCGTCATTTTATAAACAAATGCTTGGTTAGACTCAAGGGTAATACGCGTGTAATCTTGAGCAGGCCAAATGCGCACAGCAGTTACCAAGCTTGCAGCTTGCACAGTTGAGATCAATCCGACTAAAAAAATTAATAATGGCCCTAGAAAAAACACTTTTCGAAATGAAAAATGAATCACTGTTAACTGATTAAAAACCATCATCTTTCTATTGAAATAGCTTGTAAACATTGTTTTCCTAGTATTGAATGCGCTGATATTGTGATGCTACGACCTAAACATTTTCCTAGCATTTTAACGTCAAAAGTAATATCAATGTCGGGAGTCGGTAATACATTTTGTGCTTTTTCTGGCCACTCTATAATACAGACACTTTCAGCATTAAAGTAATCTCTAAAGCCTGCAGACTCCCACTCTTCATCATCATTAAAACGATATAAATCAAAGTGATATAAATTTAATTTAAAGTTATTATTTGATTTAATCTCATAGGGCTCTACCAGCGTGTAAGTTGGACTTTTCACTTTACCTACATGTCCTAGCGCATGTAACAGTCCGCGCACCAATGTAGTTTTACCCGCCCCCAAATCACCGTGCAAATAAAGGGTTAGGTTCGGACGCATCGCCTTCGCCAACACAGCACCAAATTGCAAGGTAGCCGCTTCATCAGGCAAATCAAGTGTAAAATTATCATCCATGAATAACGCCGCCGATTTCAATCAACTCGCCCATGACATTAAGCAATGGGGCTTGGCGCTGGGCTTTGATCAAATTGGCATCACTGATACTAATTTGCAGACTGAAGAAGCCTATCATCAAGCTTGGATTGCTAAAGGTTTTCATGGTGAAATGGATTATATGGCAAAACACGGTTTGAAACGCACTCGCCCCGCAGAATTAGTGCCAAATACCATGCGCGTTATTTCTGCCCGATTAGATTATTTACCACCGAATGCTTTAGCTAGTGAGCAGGTATTGCAAGACAACACTAAAGCGTTCATATCACGCTATGCATTGGCGAGAGACTATCACAAGGTTATGCGCAATAAACTGCAAAAACTCAGTGAAAAAATTCAATCATCCGTCAATCAGATAGAAAAGCTTAATTTTGAATATCGGGTATTTACCGATAGTGCGCCAGTGCTTGAAGTCGCACTTGCAGAAAAATCTGGTATAGGCTGGCGTGGCAAACATACCTTACTCATCAATAAAGACCGTGGCTCTTGGTTCTTTTTAGGTGAAATCTATACCAATTTGCCATTACCTATAGATACACCTAGCAACAACCATTGTGGCACCTGCAGTAGCTGTATGGAAGTGTGCCCGACACAAGCCATAGTAGCGCCCTATCAGGTAGACGCGAGACGTTGTATCTCCTATTTAACCATAGAGCTTAAAGACAGCATCCCGCTAGAATTCAGATCACTCATAGGCAATCGTGTCTATGGTTGTGATGACTGCCAGTTGTATTGCCCGTGGAATAAATTTGCAGAAATTAGCCGTGAGCCAGATTTTGCCATCAAAAATGGTTTAGATGATATTAGTTTAATCGATTGTTTTTCTTGGTCAGAAAATACTTTTAAAACCAAGCTCGCTGGCAGCGCCATCTATCGTATAGGTTATACACAGTGGCTACGCAATATCGCCATTGGCTTAGGCAATGCTGACACTACGCCTGAAGTAATTGCTGCCTTACAAGCTCGCGCAAATGACGACTCAGCATTATTGCGAGAGCATATTACTTGGGCATTAGCTCAACATCAACATTAATCATCCGCAGTAGATACAATTTTATGGATGCTTAAATCTGCCCCATCAAACTCTTCTTCTCGACCCATACGAATACCGACAATTTTTTTAAGTGTGCCATAAACAAGTACGCCACCTATCATTGCTACCGCTATACCTAAACCAGTACCAAGCAATTGTGATATAAAACTCACACCACCCCTGCCCCCTAGCAATTGACTACCGAAAATACCTGCAGCAATACCGCCCCAAGCCCCACATAAACCATGTAAGGGCCAAACGCCTAATACATCATCAATTTTCAGGCGGTTTTGTGTATGTGTAAATGCCCAAACAAATAAAATGCCAGCAATAATACCTGTCACTAACGCACCTAATGGATGCATCACATCAGAGCCTGCACACACAGCAACCAAACCAGCTAAGGGGCCATTATGCACAAAACCAGGGTCATTCTTACCCATCACTAATGCTGCCAAAGTGCCCCCCACCAAAGCCATCAATGAGTTAACCGCCACTAATCCAGAGATACCTTGAATAGATTGAGCCGACATCACATTAAAACCAAACCAACCTACAGTCAGTATCCAAGCACCAAGCGCTAAAAATGGAATGTTAGAGGGTGGATGAGCATGCACTCGCCCATCTTTACCATAACGATCTGAGCGTGCACCAAGCAATAATACTGCAATGAGTGCAATCCAGCCTCCCATCGCATGCACGACTACTGAACCTGCAAAATCATGGAACTTCGCACCAAATGAGACATTCAACCAATCTTGAAAACCATAATGGTTATTCCAAGCAATGCCCTCGAAGAATGGGTAAACAAAACCAACCAATGCAAAAGTTGCCGCCAGTTGCGGGTTAAATTTTGCACGTTCAGCTATGCCACCCGATACGATGGCCGGGATAGCCGCAGCAAATGTCAGTAGAAAAAAGAATTTAACTAATTCGTAGCCATTTTTAGCGGCTAATACTTCCGCCCCACTAAAGAAATTAATCCCATAAGCAATGCTATAGCCAATAAAAAAATAAGCGATAGTTGAAACTGAAAAATCGACCATAATTTTCACTAAGGCATTCACTTGATTTTTTTTACGCACTGTGCCGACTTCTAAAAAAGCGAATCCCGCGTGCATGGCAAGCACCATAATAGCGCCTAATAAAACAAATAAAACATCATTCGATGAGACTAGAGCTTCCATTCTAAAACTACCCCATAATTTTTTGTGTGCCTAAGTAAAGCAAATACTGCGCCAATACTTAACCTATTGTTTTGTAATATCTATCTCTAGATAAATTATGTTGATATGCACAAATATAGTGCAACTATAATTTATTCGCACTAAAGTAGTGCAATTAATCTAATATTGATCATCAATATCCACTTTACAATATTATGCTTGGCATACATACTTTCTGGCAAATCTGATACATATTTTGTGTGTCATAAAATTAAAAATGAGTCTTAATTTATGGAACTGATACTGTTGTTGATATTAATGCTAGTCGCTTGGTTTTGGCTAGATAGCATGGATAAGCGGGAAAGAGCTATTGTACTTGGTCACGATTTAGCCTCCCGATTCAATTTACAGTTGCTAGATGAAACCGTCGCTTGCAGTAAATTATGGTTAGGGCGAAACGGTCGCGGGCATGTGCAGTTTTTACGTACTTATGAGTTTGAAGTAAGTGCCAATGGCGCCGATCGCCTGCATTGTAACCTATTGCTACTGGGCAATCAGTTAGGTGCTTGGCACATCCCTCCCTATCAACAATAGCGTTAAAACTCGTACTCCACCTGCATCCTGAATGTATTATTAGGCGCAGCATCACTCACACCCAATAGATAAGCAGCGTTGTATTTAATTGCTTGTTTGTTGCCAAGCGCTAATTTGCCAAACACTGCAGGGCCAAAACGATGGTTTTGTGAGCTAGCCTTATCCCAATGATCCCACTGCCCCATTTCCCCAAAACCCTGTGCACCCCATTCTATAGATGGTTGCCAACGATACTTGACCTGCCACTGATAGCCTATTTCCGTGACATATTTTATGCCGGTGTCATTAGAGCCAAATTTACGCTCGAATAAGAGGTTGCCATTCATTTGCACTCTACCAATTTCGCTCTGAAATAACGGACCCAGTTTCAATTCCCACGGCTCGTTACCATTATTCAATGGCGCCTCAATTTCACTGATAAGACCGATATCTATAGGATATTTGCCAGTTTCAGTGAGTTGAAATTTATTTTCCCATTCAGCAAGGGTCAACCCTTCTCCCGACTGATGCTCAGACTTTAAATAAACTTCAGTAAACCAATTTTCGTTTACTCCGTAACCAAAACCCATTGAACCGACAGTTTTGTGCGATCCATCTTGTTGCTTATCGGTACCAAATTTGAAATCAATTTCTTTTTCGCCTTGCTCGACGTTAGGGGTGTAAATGTAATCAGCCGGACCTGCGACAACATTACCAAAATAAAACGTAGTAGTTGTACCAATCACTAGGTAGGCAATCATGTCATTCATTTTCATGTTAAATAGTTCCTGTTGTTTGAATTGATTGGCGAGGCTTAGCATTCATCTTCATGCCAATAATAATTAGAGTGAGCGCCGTCATGTAAAATATGACCTGCATACCTGCAGGGCGAGCATCATAGCCAATTAGACTATGAAGTAACATGCCTGAAAGGCCATTTTCAGGCAGTAGTGCCGAGGTGTCCCACAAAGGCGATGCTAATGCTGGTATTAAATCAGCTTGAATTAAAAAGTGTGCGGCAGTTGAAGCCATGCCAGCTGCCAGTAACAACACCAACCCCGTAGTAGCGGCAAAGAACCAGCGCATCGGAATACGCAACAAGCCAGCATAAATCGTGTAACCTACCGCAATGCCCGTCAGAAGGCCTATCAAGCCGCCAAATAACATACTATGTGTACCACTATCACCAGATGCGGCAATACCGTATAGAAATAAAACAGTCTCGGAACCTTCACGCAATACAGCTAAACCAACCACGACTAATAACACTGAACACTCACTATGGCCTTCACGAATATCGGAAGCAACGTTATGTGCATGACTAGCCAATTCAGCACCGTGCGATGACATCCAGATGTTGTGCCAAGCTAGCATCAGTACAGCAACCCCAAGTACTAGAGCATTGAATAATTCTTGTCCAACGCCACTGGCAAAAGAGGCAATCAAGTCAGTAGAAGCGGCAACCATAGCAGAACCCAACAACCCAATAAGCATGCCTGCTAATAACCAACGGTTGCGCCTTGGCACATCGCGTGTGGCAGCTGCTAAGATACCGACAATAATGGCCGCTTCAAGCACTTCACGAAAAACAATAATGGCAGTACTAAACATCACTTACTCCTGTGTTATTTTGCGACAATTACGCCTTGGGCAGTCGCTTCGTTAAACTCCCCAAAAAATGGGTATCTTCCTGGCTCAAGAGGACCGATGTAAATTTTAGTAACGCTGTTACCCGCCATGATTTTTTCGCGATTTAATGAATGACTTTCAAATTCTTCTGGCGTCTTATCCTTATTCTCAATTAATAATTTGATTTTTTTGCCAGCTGGGATATTGATTTCAGAGGGCTGAAAGCGATGATCTTGTAAAACAATGTTAATGTCAGTATCGGCGGCATAACCATATATTGGTAACAATAGAAAAATATAAGTTAACTTTTTCATAACAATTCCTAGCGATTAATTAAAGTAAATGATAATCGTTCTTATTTACAATTGCAACATTTTTTTGTATTAGTAGCACTGAATGTTAAAATGTAACTATGAAAAATAACCAAGACAAACTGCAACGATTTGTATTTGAAAGTACGCCAGTACGTGGCAATTTAGTTAATCTCTCGCAAACGTTAAAACTTGCGCTAAATAAACAAAACTTACCTGCCGGATTAAGACAATCATTAGGTGAACTAATGGCAGCGAGCGCCCTACTCGCTGCTACGCTAAAGATGAATGGTGCACTCATACTGCAAATTCAAAGTAAGGGTGCGTTAAAGTTATTAGTAGTGGAATGTACTTCAGACCTAGATAGCTCAATGAAAATACGTGCAACTGCCAAATGGAGTGGTGAGATTGAAGACCATCAAACCTTGTTCGAATTAATTGAACATGGTCAATTTATGATTACGCTAGACCCTAAAGATGGCGGCCAAGCATACCAAGGCATTGTGCCACTAGAAGGCGATAGCATCAGCGCGATACTTGAAAACTATATGCTGCGTTCTGAGCAAATTGATACAAAAATCTGGTTATGCTGTGATGGAGAATCTGCTGCTGGTATGTTGATTCAAAAAATGCCAGAAACCATGAATCAAGTGATGCAAATACAAGACGCAGATATATGGAACCGCGTTGGCCATTTGGCCAGCACCGTAACTGATGATGAGTTGTTAAATTTACCCGCAGAAACTTTACTTACACGGTTATTTAACGAAGAGGATGTTCGTCTTTTTGAAGCAAGTGACACGCAATTTTACTGCAGTTGCACACGTGAGAGTGTAGCCAATATGTTGCGCATGCTAGGCAATGAAGAATTAACAGGTATTATTGCCGAGCGTGGCAACATTGAAGTGAACTGTGATTTTTGTAACGCACATTACGCATTTGATAAAGTCGATGCGACGCAGTTATTAATGACTGAAACACTCACCCCAAGCAATCCAAAAGTACATTAACTATTAGTTAGCTTGACGTTTACGCTCAAACAAACACACCGCCGCTGCCGCACCTGCATTAAGTGACTCTACTGCACCCAACTTAGTTTCTGCCATAGGGATAGTAATGCTTTTTGTCGTTGCTGCGATGGTCTGCTTACGTAGCCCAGCGCCCTCATTGCCAATCACAAAAGCTGTGGCTTGCGTCAAATCTTGCGCATACAAAGACTCTCCTTGCATGGCAGTTGCATAACTATTGCCATTAAAATTCTCAAGCTCAGCAATTAAATCAGCACGCGCAGCTACTGGCAGTACAAATTGTGCGCCCTGTCCGCCACGTAGTGCCTTTGGCGACCAAGCATCGGTACAACTTGTACTTAAATAAACCACCTCAACACCAGCCGCAGCGGCAGTACGCAAGATGCTACCCAAATTACCCGGATCTTGAATATCTTCTAACATCAAGACAAAACTTGGAGACTCCGGCATGTTTATTTGCGGGATTTTCACTAAAGCAAGAATGCCTGTTGCACTCGCTACTGGCGTTAGTTCAGCAAACATCAGTGTTGGCAACATCATAGTAGAAACATGTTCTAGCGCTTGAATCAGGCCGGTGGCTTCAACACTACTTTGACCTTCAGGAATAATCACCATGGTAGGCTCACCAAATGCCGCTATATAGGCTTCTATCAGATGAACGCCATCGAGCAGGGTTTGCCCTTCGCTACGACGCTCACGAGCATTGTCCGCAAGTTTTTTTAGGTGTTTAAAAACTGGATTGTCACGAGAAACAATGTGCTTAAAAGACATGAGTATTATTTACCTTAAAACGCCCGTTTAAACAAAAACCGCCTGCCATGTTTGTTTACACAGCAAGCGGACATTCGGTATGGCTAACCAATTGGCAACTACGACTACTGTCTAAGCTTTAGATTTGCTGCAATTCGCAATCTCAAAGCATTTAGCTTAATAAAACCACCCGCATCTTTTTGGTCATAAGCACCTTTGTCATCTTCAAAAGTTGCAATAGTAGAATCAAACAATGAATTAGTTTTACTATCACGCCCAGTAACGATCACATTGCCTTTATAGAGCTTAACGCGCACCCAGCCATTCACTACCGTTTGTGTATGATCTATCAATGTTTGAATGGCAAGACGCTCTGGACTCCACCAATAACCGTTATAAATCATGCTGGCGTAACGTGGCATTAAATCATCTTTTAAGTGCGCAACTTCACGGTCTAAGGTGATTGATTCAATAGCACGATGGGCTTTAAGCATAATTGTGCCGCCTGGTGTTTCATAGCAGCCGCGAGACTTCATACCCACATAACGATTTTCCACCAAATCTAAACGACCAATACCGTGTTTGCCACCAATTTTATTCAAATGTGCTAACAGCTCGTGCGGCTTCATCGCCTCACCATTCAAGCTCACTGGATCGCCATTCACATACTCAATATCTAAATACTCAGCAGCATCAGGTGCCTTTTCTGGGCTTACACTCCAACGCCACATTGATTCTTCAGCCTCGGCAGCTGGATCTTCCAAATGACGACCTTCGTATGAAATATGCAGCAAGTTAGCATCCATACTGTATGGACTACCGCCTTGCTTATGTTTCATATCGACTGGTATGCCATGCGTTTCAGCATAAGCCATCAATTTTTCACGGCTTAATAAATCCCACTCGCGCCACGGTGCAATAATTTGGATATTCGGGTTTAAGGCATAAGCACCTAATTCAAAGCGCACTTGATCATTACCTTTACCTGTGGCGCCATGTGAAATAGCGTCGGCATTGGTTTCACGAGCAATTTCAATTAAGCGCTTAGCAATTAAAGGACGTGCAATTGATGTGCCCAATAAGTATTCACCTTCATACACAGTATTGGCACGAAACATTGGGAATACGAAGTCACGAACGAACTCTTCACGTACATCATCGATATAAATTTCTTTTACCCCGGCAGCCTTAGCTTTAGCACGTGCGGGCTCTAATTCTTCACCCTGACCTAAGTCAGCAGTAAAAGTAACAACTTCACATTGATATTCATCTTGTAGCCACTTCAGGATAACCGAAGTATCCAAGCCACCTGAATAGGCTAAAACAACCTTCTTAACTTCTTTTTTCCCACTTTTATTGACTGTACTCATTGCTTAAACTTTTCCTAATAGTAAATATTCCATTAATGCTTTTTGCACATGCAAACGATTCTCTGCCTCATCCCAAACGACTGACTGGGTGCCATCGATAACATCTGCCGACACTTCTTCACCACGATGCGCAGGCAAGCAATGCATAAAGAGTACATCTTTAGCTGCAATACGCATCATATCGCCATCAACTTGCCAGTCAGCAAAATCACGTAAACGCTCTTCATTTTCAGCTTCAAAACCCATGCTAGTCCATACATCCGTGGTAACCAAGTGAGCACCACGGGCAGCATCCATAGGGTCAGCAAACACTTCGAAATGATTGTTGCCATATAAGTTAGCGCGCTCAGGCTCAACTTCATAGCCCGGCGGTGTTGATACGTGCACATTAAAATCCAGCACCTCTGCGGCTTGCAGCCAAGTGTTACAGACGTTGTTGCTATCCCCTATCCAAGCGACCGTTTTACCTTGAATAGAACCGCGATGTTCAATATAGGTAAAAATATCTGCCAAAATTTGGCAAGGATGATATTCATTGGTTAAGCCGTTAATCACCGGCACACGGGAATTAGCGGCAAAGCGCTCAATAATTTCCTGCTCAAACGTACGAATCATCACCACATCACTCATACGTGAAATTACCTGTGCCGCATCTTCTACCGGTTCACCACGACCTAGCTGAGAGTCTCGCGTATTCAAATAAATGGCTGAACCACCGAGCTGCTGCATCCCCGCTTCAAAAGACAAGCGAGTACGTGTGCTAGCCTTTTCAAAAATCATGACCAAAGTACGGTCTTGTAATGGCCAATATTGTTGATAAGCCTTAAATTGGCTTTTAATGACGCGTGTTCGCTCAAACACATATTCGAGCTCTTCACGATTTAAGTCGTTAAATTGTAAAAAATGTTTTATTGCCATAATATTTACCGCATTAATTCCAATGACTTTTAGTATGAAATTTTAAGTTATTTGATTATATAGTGCTTATAACTAACTGTTTAAGAAAGTTTTAATTACCGTAGCCAAACGTTGTACCAACTCTTTAGCTTCAGACTCATTCATCACAAGTGGCGGCAACAATCTCACCACATTATCTGCCGTCACGTTAATAAGTAGTTTGGCCGCTAATGCCATTTTCACCAATTCTCCACACGGGCGATCCAACTCAATACCTATCATTAAACCTGCATTACGCACAGTCGTCACGGCTGTGGTATTTTTAAACTCAGCTTCGAAGCCTAAACGAATTAAATCACCAATCTTCTCAGCGTTTTTACACAAGCCCTCTTGCTCAATTGCTTGCAAAGTAGCCAAGCCCGCCGCGCAAGCTAATGGATTGCCCCCAAAAGTTGAGCCATGTTTACCATAAGTAAATACGTTCGCCGCAGCACCTCGGGCCACACAAGCCCCTATTGGCACACCTGAACCCAAGCCTTTGGCTAAGCTCATCACATCTGGTTGAATATTAGTATGCTGGAATGCAAACCAAGTGCCAGTTCGACCTATGCCTGTTTGCACCTCATCTAGCATTAACAACCAGCCGTGCGCATCACAAATTTGGCGCAATGTTTCTAAATAGCCGCTTGCATCTTTAGGAATGTTAATTCCGCCCTCACCTTGCACCGGCTCAACCAAAATAGCCACCACATTAGAGTTCCGTGAAGCGACTTGCTTAACCGCTTCAATATCATCATAAGGCACGCGAATAAAGCCACTAACCAAAGGCTCAAAACCGGCTTGTACTTTACGATTTCCGGTGGCTGAAAGCGTTGCCATAGTACGGCCATGAAATGATTTATCCATGACAATAATTTCAGGATTGCTAATACCTTTATTGTGGCCATACAGGCGCGCTAACTTAATGCTAGCTTCATTTGCTTCGCAACCTGAGTTGCAAAAAAACACCTTATCCATGCCTGAAACTTCACACAATTTATCTGCCAAAGCCTCTTGCTCAGCAATATGATAGTAATTAGACACGTGAATAAGTTTAGCCGCTTGCTCGCTAATCGCTTTGACCAACTTAGGGTGCGCATGACCTAGGCCATTTACCGCCACGCCAGCAAGTGCATCCAAGTACTTTTCGCCAGCAGCATCCCAAAGCCAAACACCTTCGCCTTTAGTGAAGGTAACGGATTGACGCATATAGGTGTTCATTAAGTGTTCTGACATAACATTCTTTAACAAAATTTAATTCAAAAATAATAAAAAACGGCGACTAATGCCGCCGTTTGAAACTTAATTTTCTAGATTTATCATGCAGCGCATGCCAGCGATTACAATGACAGACAACTCATGAGAGGATTGCTAATTATTAATTATAATTATTAATCAAACAATATATGTGAGATTATCTGAAAACCCCTTATTTGGCAACCCTTACACTCACCATAACATTTAACAAACAACACCTTATCGAATGAAATTAACGTTAAAAAACTTACCCTCTAAACTAGTCAGCACTAACCTGCCAAATTTAGGGAGCTTATGGATGCTAGTTGCTGCACTTGGTTTCGCCATCATGGGTGCACTGGTTAAGGTAGGTGCAGAAAAATTTAGCAGCAGTGAATTGGTGTTTTATAGATCCATATTTGGCTTAATGGCTATTTACTTATATATTTTCAGTAAAAAATTACCGCTTGCCACCCCCGTTATATTTAAACAAATGTCACGCGCTTTGGTTGGATTTGCCTCACTCGTACTATTTTTTTATTCAATCGCCCATTTGCCTTTAGCCACCGCTATTACACTTAACTACACCTCCCCTTTATTTCTAGCCATATTCACGCCATTTTTACTCCATGAAAAGCCAACAAAGATCTTATTTATCGGATTAATTGTCGGCTTTATCGGCGTAAGTTTACTGCTTAAGCCCACTATCAATAGCGCTAATTGGTTGGCAGGCAGCCTTGGCTTGCTCTCTGGCTTAGGCGCCGCATTGGCTTACGTACATGTAAAACAACTAGGAAAAGTGAATGAACCAGACTGGCGTACCGTATTCTATTTCACATTAATTTCAACGATTGGCGCAGGCCTGTGGATGATACTTGCACCACAGAGCAATATCTCCAGCACTTTTGGTAACATTCAGTTTGGTGGCTTTCATGCGATTAGCTGGCAAGATCTACCAGTTTTACTAGGCTTAGGACTTTCTGCCACCATTGCACAACTAGCCATGACACGCGCCTACCGCACTGGTGACACGCTAGTGGTAGCAAGCTTAGCTTATGTGACGGTAGTAATAGCGAGCGCTTTTGGGGTGATATGGTGGCATGAACATTTAAGCCTAGATGACTATATTGCGATTAGCTTGATTATCTTAAGCGGCATCATTAGTCTGCGCAGCACCCAAGCATAAAAAAGTAATCCATTAATTTTTAGTGGCAATCACAATCTGAAAGTTGCTAAAGAAAATTGTGTGGCGTTCGCAAGTGAAGTTACCTAACCCCTCAAGCATGTCTACTGGGTCGTGTGTATTCCATAATGCCAGACCAAGAGGTTCAAAGACCTTAAAATACGTCCAACTAAACATTCTAAGTATCAGAATATTTGGGCGGTGAAATTCAGCCAAGTAAAGTTTCCCACCAGGCACTAATACTCGCCCAGCCTCTTGCAATGCTTTAGCTTTAAGATGGTGAGGAAGCTCATGAAGTAGAAAGAAAATCACGTTAACTGCTACAGAGTTATCAGGCTGTTTCATTGCTACTGCATTCTCTTCAATAAATTCTATTTTATCGACATTCGCTAGAAGCTTTTGTTTTGCGTGTAAAAGCTCGTTTTTAATAATATCTGCAATTAATATGCGCTTTACACCAGCTTCAACAGCAGCCGTTACAACGCGAGGAAGTACATTTCCAAAAGCACAGGAAGTCACTAGCAGCGTTTTACCTTGTAAGTCAGTATGCTGCAGTCCTCTGACAATAAATGAGACTAATCGGTCATATTGAAACAGTAAAATTGCAGAGATGATAGGTTGAAAATCGACGAGGCGAATGAGTCTGATATTTGAATAAATTGGATAGACGTGTGAGGTATCGTGACTTGTGCCAAAGATGGTACGGGCGATTAAGGTGCCACGCGTTAAAATGAAAAAGAATAAAGCAGTACCTGTCAGTATGCTAATTATTGCTAGGGAAAAATATATAAACCAAGTTGGCATTTAAATAAATGAAATTACAAAGCTTTGATAATGTATTGATATTACATGCATATCGAGAATAATAGTTTAAATGCTTAAATTTTACCAATTTATAAATATGTCAGCCAATTCAAGACGAAAGTCTCAAATGGGCCAGTTGAAGACATTCGCTATTTTCGCTGTATCTTTACTAACCCCATCCAATCTGGCATAGCTCAGGATGTGCTAAATACCCAATGACTGCTATGGGTCGGAAAGAGACATTTTAATCAAAAAGATTACCTCTTATTTACTTAACGATAAAGTGCTCGCGGTAATACTTTAATTCATCAATAGACTCATAAATATCAGCCAGCGCCTCATGTTTGCTAGCTTTTTTAAAGCCGGTATAAATCTCCGGTTTCCAACGGCGCGCCAGCTCTTTAAATACGCTGACATCTAAATTTCGATAGTGAAAATATTTCTCTAAATCTGGCATATAACGCGCCATAAAGCGTCGGTCTTGGCAAATTGAATTGCCACACATAGGTGATTTACCCGCTGGTACAAATTCTTTCAAGAATGCTAGCATTTGTAGCGTTGCTTCTGCCTCGTCTAATTTTGAATCTTTTACCTTCTGAATTAAGCCTGAACGCCCATGTGCCCCCTTATTCCAAGCATCCATACCATCTAACACTGCATCACTTTGATGAATCACAAACACCGGTGATTCGCCCAATACATTTAATTCGGCATCTGTGACTACTACGGCAAGTTCTAAAATACGGTCGGTGTCAGGTAATAAGCCGCTCATTTCCATATCAAGCCAAATTAAATTATTTTGGTTAGTGCTACTGCTAGATTCTGCCATCATGATTTCCATTAAAATTAATCGTTATAAACAAACTTAGTGAACCAACGTCGAAGAAATGCTTCACAATGTGTACATATTAACCGAACTTGATAAATCATGTCTTTTACACTTACTTTTGTTAGCTTACTTATTGCCTCTACTTTAATTCGCCTATGGCTTGGTGGCAGGCACATTACTTACGTACAAGCGCACCGCAACCTAGTACCAGCGGCCTTTAGCGACAATATTACTTTAGATGCGCATCAAAAAGCGGCAGACTATACTTCAGCAAAAACTAAATTAGCGCTGACTGAAGCCGTAACTCAAGCACTGTTTCTAGCGGTATTAACATTAGGCGGAGGTCTGCAGTTAATTGATGACAGCTGGCGTACTGTATTAGCCAATCAAGAAATTGTCCGTGGCGTACTGGTTATCTGTAGCGCTATGTTAATTGGCGGCTTGATTGATTTGCCTTTTGAATATTACAAAACATTTCTAGTGGATGAGCAGTTCGGCTTTAACAAAATGACGCCAGCAATGTTTGTGAACGATCTCATCAAGCACAGCCTAGTAGGCCTTGCATTAGGCGGGCCAATATTACTGGTTGCCTTATGGTTAATGCAAGGTGCCGGCGACTATTGGTGGCTCTACTTGTGGCTAATATGGAGCGCCTTTAATCTCATTATGTTGGCAGTATATCCAACCTTTATTGCCCCTTTATTTAATAAGTTCACCCCATTAAAAGATGAGAATCTAAAAGAACGTATTGAAATGTTGCTGACAAAATGTGGCTTTAAATCACAAGGCTTGTTTGTCATGGATGGCTCTTCTCGTAGTAGCCACGGTAACGCCTATTTTACGGGCTTTGGTGCCTCAAAACGTGTGGTCTTTTTTGACACCTTGCTTGAACGTTTAAATGCTGATGAAATTGAATCCGTACTCGCCCACGAACTGGGGCACTTTAAGCATCGTCACGTCATTAAACGTATTGCTATGATGTTTTTTGTAAGCTTTTTAGGCTTAGCGCTACTTGGCTGGCTGATGAACCAACCCTGGTTTTACAACGATCTTGGTATTAACCAAGCGAGCAACTATATGGCTTTAATGCTATTCATGCTGGTCTCGCCAGTATTTTTGTTCTTACTACGTCCGATAATGGCTAGTTATTCTCGCAAAAATGAATTTGAAGCCGATGATTATGCAGCCAAACACGCTAGCGCAAAACACTTAGTGAAGGCCTTGGTTAAGCTCTACCGAGATAACGCTTCTACGCTCACGCCAGACCCGCTACATTCAGTATTTTATGACTCACATCCACCAGCGAGTATTAGAATTTCTAAATTGTCAGGGTATACTAGTTAGCTAAGTACCCTGCGATTAAAATCATACCTATGAAAATACTATTCTTTGTCTTGCTATTATTAAGCCACAACGCCTTTGCTGAACCTTATGCAAAAGCTGACGCTGTGGCTGGTAAAGCACTGATAGAAAAAAATTGTATTAGTTGCCACGCTAGTAGCTATGGTGGCGATGGCTCAGCCATTTACACGCGAGAATTTCATAAGGTCAGCACCTCTAAAGGCTTAGTAGCGCAAGTGCGTAATTGCAACACTATGCTTGGCCTTAAATGGTTTGAAGATGAAGAATTAAACGCCGCTAAATACCTCAATAATACTTACTATAAATTTGCTGAATAATTTGCCTATAACCCCTCCCTTTCTTGCATCGCTACAAGGCACTGTTGTAGCGGCTTATGGCAAACGATTTCAAGTTGAGTTGCCCGACAAAAAAAGGATTAGCTGTGTTACACGTGGTAAAAAAACCGACTTAGCCTGCGGTGACGTGGTGTCTATAGAGCTCACCGATAAGCATGAAGGTGTGATTGAAACCACGCTAACCCGCAAGACTTTGCTCTACCGTAGCAACGCTTTTAAAAGCAAAATATTGGCAGCTAACGTCACGCAAATTATTATCGTGTTAGCCACTCAGCCAAGTTTTTATGAGGCTTTACTCAATCGCTGTCTCATTGCAGCAGAAGCGGCTAATATTAAACCGCTTATCGTACTCAATAAATGTGATTTAGCTGATAGTAATGAAGCAAAACAAAAGCTGGCGCTCTACACTTCACTGGGCTACCAAGTACTAACGCTTTCAGCAAAAGAAGACATTTCTGCGCTTAAGCCATACTTACAGGGTGAAGCCAGTATTTTAGTAGGTCAGTCAGGCATGGGAAAATCAACCATCATCAATGCGCTACTGCCTAATGAAGACGTTCGTACGCGTGAAGTAAGCCATACATTAGACAGCGGCAAACATACCACCACCGCGGCACATTTATACCACATTGATGAACATAGTCAGTTAATCGATTCGCCCGGCCTACAAGAATTCGGCCTACATCATCTCAGCACCGATGAACTAGAACATGCCTTTATCGAATTTAGACCATTTTTAGGCAAATGTAGATTTAATAATTGCAAACACTTACAAGAACCAGACTGCGCGATTAAAGATGCAGTGTCTAATGGCCAAGTAACGTCTGAAAGATTGGCAATTTATCAAATGCTGCGCACAGAAATATCTCATTAGCGCACCCTACATAAGCAGCTAAAAAATATACTGACTTGGCGTATAATCGCTCTATATCATTACTTTAAGCTAGCCTCATGCAGATTACCACCCGCCTAGAATTTGATGCTGGACACCGCATCCCAAGTCATAAAAGTCAATGTAAGAACCTACATGGACATCGCTATGCAATTGAAATCACATTATCTGGCGACATCATTACGCGTGCAGATGCTTCAGAAAATGGCATGGTCATGGATTTCTCCGACGTTAAATCTATTGCTAAAACTGCCGTGGTTGACGTATGGGACCATGCCTTTTTGGTGTATCAACATGATTTGGAAGTATTGAATTTTTTAAATACGTTAGCCAACCACAAAACTGTAATATTCCCTACCGTACCCACCGCTGAGAATATGGCCAATGAGGCGTTTAAGATTCTTAAAAGCAAATACCAAGATACTTATGGCACACACTTAAAACTAGAAAAAGTGCGCTTATATGAAACACCTAACAACTGGGCAGATGCCCTAAGTTAAGCATACACAAAACCTATCAGGCAAGCTCTTCACCACGTTCCGCATATTGCTTTTGTACCCAATGACGATATTCACCACTGGTGACATTGCTTACCCAATCTTGATTTTCTAGATACCAATTCACCGTTTTTTCAATACCAGATTCAAAGGTTTCTTTTGGCTTCCAGCCTAGTTGCTTTGCGATTTTGCTCGCATCAATCGCATAGCGCTGATCATGTCCCAGCCTGTCTTCAACAAAAGCAATTTGATCAGCGTAGGACTTGCCGTCTGCACGTGGTTTTTTTACATCTAACATTTTACAAAGTGTTTTCACCACTTCAATATTAGGCATCTCATTCCAACCACCTACGTTATACACCTCGCCTATTTGCCCTGCTTCTAATACCCTTCTGATTGCAGCACAATGGTCCGTCACATACAACCAATCACGAATCTGTTGTCCTGTCCCATAAATGGGTAAGTCTTTACCCGCAAGTGCATTATGAATGACCAGTGGTATTAATTTTTCAGGAAAATGATGTGGTCCATAATTGTTAGAACAATTAGTGGTCAGGGTAGGCAGACCATAGGTGTGGTGATAAGCACGTACTAGATGGTCTGAAGCGGCCTTAGAAGCAGAGTATGGACTATTAGGCGCATAACTATGCGTTTCAGTAAATGCTGGATCATCTTTAGCCAGTGAACCATATACTTCGTCAGTAGATACATGTAAAAAACGAAAATCCTGACGATCTTCCTCGATTAAGTCGGCCCAATAAGCACGCACAGCTTCTAATAAATGAAAGGTACCAACGACATTCGTTTGAATAAAATCTTCCGGTCCATGAATAGATCGGTCTACATGACTTTCTGCCGCAAAATTTACGATAGCAGTGGGTTGATGCTCCTGCAAAAGCGAAGTCAGCAATGCCTGATCACCAATATCGCCATGAACAAAAATATGTTGAGGATTATGTCGAACAGAAACTAAATTTTCTAAATTACCCGCGTAGGTAAGTTTGTCTAAATTAACAACCGTGCCTAATCCTAACTTAAGCCATTCAAGTACAAAATTAGCCCCAATAAATCCTGCACCGCCAGTGACTATAATCGTTTTTTTCATATTACTAACTTTCTTGTTTTTCTGTGGTTGTTGCGGTTTCAAGTGTACGCCATAAACAATCGCCAGATTTAGCTAGAGAGGCTAAATAAGCTTCGTGTGCTTCTATTTCCGTTTGACTGGCATGTTTAATGTGCATGGGTTGCTTAATGAGCGGGCTAAAGTCATCATCTATTTTTTTATGAGGCTTATCTAACTCTATCATCAAGCTATCTTGCCCACGGGTCATTGCCATATAAACATCTGCGAGCAACTCAGCGTCCAATAACGCGCCATGCAAGGTACGTCTTGAGTTATCAATACCAAAGTGTCTGCAAAGTGCATCTAAGCTATTACGTTGCCCTGGGCGCATTTCTTTGGCGATTTTAAGCGTATCCGTTACTTTTGCCACCACATCTTCTACAGGCTTATGTTCCATTAAGCCAAACTCACAATTCAAAAAACCCACGTCAAATGGTGCGTTGTGCATAATCAATTCAGCATCTGCAATAAACTCAATGAGTTCTTTTGCGATGTCAGGAAAGCGGGGTTTATCTTGCAAAAATTCCAGTGAGATGCCATGCACTTCTTGCGCGCCTTGATCAATCTCACGATCGGGATTTAAATAATAGTGAAAATGCTGCTTAGTCAATCGACGATTAACCACTTCGACCGCCGCAATTTCAATCACACGGTGTCCTTGGGCATGATATAAACCGGTAGTTTCAGTATCTAGAAATATTTGACGCATCAGCTATTCGCTCCCTGCAAAATTTGTTCTACGCCCATGTTAGCTAACATATCGGCGCGTTCGTTTCCTACATTGCCGGCATGCCCTTTCACCCAAATCCATTGCACCGTATGTTGTTGAGCCAATACATCTAACACACGCCATAAATCCTCATTTTTAACGGGCTTTTTATCTGAGGTACGCCAGTTACGCGCTTTCCAACCAACAATCCATTCAGAAATACCTTTCTGCACATACACAGAATCAGTAAATACTTTGGCATGACAGGTACGATTCAAGGCTTCTAAAGCCCGAATCACCGCCGTTAACTCCATACGATTATTAGTGGTTAACAGCTCTCCACCAAATAACTCCTTTTCATTGCCTGCATAACTAATCCAGGCGCCCCACCCCCCTGGACCTGGATTGCCTTTACAAGCGCCATCGGCATATATTTCGACTTCTTTATGACTACTCATATTATCTAAAACCGCTTTCATTATAAATTATCAAAATTTGTGGTGTGGTACTAAGTAATTTTTTCTGACGTTTCTGACTGTGCTGGTTTGGACTGAGAAGGATTAGTTTTTGGTTGCACACCCATCAAACTTGATTTTAAAGGCGTTTTCCAGTTTGGCTTAATCGGCATCATTCCCACTACGCGTTTTTTTGCGACAATAAAATATACGCCCCCTAACCTTCTGCAACAACGCTCACTTATCTTATCCATAAAAGAAAAACGTTTATGCCAAGCAGACGTCTCAAATGGCGGAACATGACAGCACATATCAACCGACACAACCTCAAAACCCAGTAACGCCAACCAATCTTTTAATCGAGTCAGCCCAATAAACTTACCATTCCAAGGATAATTAGTTTGTTTTAAAAATATTTTTCTTAAGCTTGCAGTCACGCCCCATGTACTAAGGGGATTAAACCCTGAAATTAATAAATGTCCATCTGGCATCATCACTCTTGCAGCTTCACGCAAGGTTTGATGAGGTCGTTCGCTAAACTCTAAGCGATGTGGCAACAGTACAAGATCTAAACTCATTTCAGCAAAAGGTAAGAAATCATCACTACAAGCCAAATCATGTGCAAACGCTTTATAGGTGACTGAATTAACTGAGAAGTCTGATAATTTGTAACGATTAGGAATACGTGAGTTACTAAGCAAATTCATTTGCAAGCCACCCATTTGCACTGCATTAAAACCAAACAAATCAAATACAGCCTGATCATATAAAGCCTGCTCTTTTACCTGCAGATATTGGCCCGCCGTTGAATTCAACCAATCAGATGGTAACTTAGGTGCTATTGACATTTAAGCGCGTAGAACAAATGATAGATGGTATGCAACATAATTTACAAATTATACCTATTCCTGCATTTAAGGATAATTATATCTGGCTAATTCATAACGGTCAGCAAGCCGTAATTGTTGACCCAGGCGATGCAATACCCGTGTTTGAAACGCTACAGCGATTAAATCTTACCCTCGATACAATTTTAGTGACACATCACCATCATGACCATATTGATGGCGTGACACCTTTACTTAAAGCGTATCCAAATACAACTATTTACGCACCTAAATTAGAGCAATACACATTCGACCACACGCCAGTGGTTGAATTAAATACCATTCATTTGAATCTATTAAACCTCAATTTTACAGTGATGAGTCTGCCAGGTCATACATTAGGTCACGTTGCTTATTATGCTGAAAACGCTAATGGAGAAAATCTGTTATTCTGTGGGGACACCCTATTTGGTGCGGGCTGCGGCCGCCTATTCGAAGGAACGCCGGCACAAATGTATGCGTCTTTACAAAAATTAGCAGCATTACCTCCTACAACTAAAGTGTATTGCACACATGAATACACCCTACATAACATCAACTTTGCATTAACACTTGAACCTAATAACCTAGCACTTATTGATCGTCAGAAGAAAACGCAAAAATTAAGGGATTCCGATCTTGCTAGCCTACCTTCTACAATTGCATTAGAGCTGACAAGCAATCCATTTTTACGCTGTGATTCAGCTGAAATTCAATCAGCCGTACACCTTAAAAATGCACACCTTTTAGATGTATTCACAGCAGTAAGGGATTTAAGAAATCGTTATTAATCATTAAGATATAAAGTTATTTTAATGTGATTATTAAATATATTTAACTTGACTTTCACTGCCCTCTTTAGTTAGTATGTGACAATGTTTTGACGGCATGTGCTTCGATGATTAACCTAAATTTTTGCGCCCCGTCACTATACGCGTCTTGCTATCTCTAGACTTCATCGCAATAATTTTTCTATATACGCTAAGTAATCATTGACTAAACTTTCAACTCAATTTATCTCATTTTCAGTTTTAGCTATCACCACATTCATCTGCATTCCAGCACATTCGGAATCTAATGTAATTGGCGAAGAACTGATTATTTTGCCTGACGACCCTATCAAACCGATTACTAAAGACTTGGGCGTTGTCGAAAACATAGTGCCCAAAAAACCCAGTGGATATAAACTCAGCGAGACGCTTGAACCCATACCTCATGAGGATGCAATCTATCAGCAAGAGGTCATTATCATTGGGAGTGATGACTTATGGCAACGCATTAAAAATGGTTACGCCATACCAGACTCCACTTCGAGACTCGTTGCTACTCATGAGAACTGGTACAGTTCACGTCCAGATTACATTAGGCGCATGGTGGAGCGTAGTCAGAAATATTTATTTCACATTGTAGAAGAAGTAGAAAAACGTGGCATGCCAACGGAAATAGCGCTACTACCCATGATAGAAAGTGCATATAACCCTCAAGCCTATTCAACAAGCCACGCGTCAGGCATTTGGCAGTTCATACCATCGACGGGTAAGAATTTTGGGCTTAAACAAAACTGGTGGGTAGATAACAGACGTAACGTTGTGATTGCAACCGATGCCGCGCTGACCTATCTGCAAAAACTACATGGCATGTTTGGATCTTGGGATTTAGCCCTTGCTGCATACAATGCAGGCGAAGGCACTATAGGTCGAGCCATTGAGCGTAATCGAAGACTCGGCTTAGGTACAGATTATGAAAGTTTAAATTTGCCGCCTGAAACTAAAAACTATGTTCCTAAACTACAAGCCATTAAAAATTTAATGACTAACCCAGGCAAATATGGGCTAAAAATCCAAACCATTGCAAATACAGCCTATTTCGCAAAAGTTTCTGCCCCCACACAAATTGATGCGCATTTAGCAGCAAAGTTGGCTGAGATTAGTGATGACGAATTTCTAGCACTTAACCCTAGTAATAACCGCCCAGTTATTACCAATAACGGCGAAAAACACGAATTGTTGCTGCCAATTCTAGCGGCTCAAACATTTAGAGATAATTTAGCTAACTACAACAAACCACTCGTGAGTTGGCAAACCTATTTTGCCAAACGTGGCGAACGTATGGAAAATATTGCCTCAAAATTTGGTATTCAATTATCCAAGTTGCGTCATATTAATAATTTACCCAGTCAAAATAAAATAAAAAATGCTTCGACTATTTTAGTGCCTAATGGCAACAAGTCTGATTTTAATGCGCCGAAATCAGCTGACAATGCAGTGGGGGCACAAGATGCCGAAACTAATCGTAAAATCAGCACTGAACAAGAGTCTGACAACATAAACTTAGTAGCGGTAGATACGGTCAATTCTGAAAAAATGACTGAAAATAATAAAGATAGAAATGAACCTGTTAAGATTTTAAACATCTCACATAAAGTTGAAAAAGGTGAAACATTACATGCCATAGCAAAACGTTATGGTGTCAGTGTTCAACAAATAGTGGAATCGAATTCTCTAAAAAATAACCAAGTTAAATCTGGGCAATTACTAACAATCAATACTAGTGCTCAAGAGCAAAGTAAGGATACGATAACAAACAAACCAAGCAATACATCAAGCAAAGCAAGTCGAGCACATAGTAGATCTAAAAAAAAGACAGCCTCACCTAAGAAAAAGCGTCATCAATCAGTAAAAAATTAAAATGATTTTTAACAAATGCTAATCAATATTTATCCATATAGATTTTTAAAGCAATGGCTTATTGTATTTTTGTTAATCCTTATCTCCGCATGTGGCGATTCATCCTCCAGTAAGCAATCTAACAACACCACTGATTACACTAAAAATTATCCTGCAAGCAACGGTGGGATGCTAATAGATGCTATGACGGGTGAGCCTAGCGGTTTGATTGCAATGATTGCTGGGGAGTCTGCGGCATCTGCGATTGCTGGCAATATATTTAACAGCCTACTTAAATATGATAAAAATTTAGATTTAACCGGTGAATTGGCTCAATCGTGGGATATTTCAACCGACCAAAGAACGATCACGTTCCATCTAAAACCTCAGCTAAAATGGGCTGATGGCCAACCATTAACAAGTGATGATGTATTATTTACTTGGCAAAAAGTCACCGATGAAAAAACTCGCACGCCCTACGGTTCAGATTTTAAATTAGTTATCAAGGCTGAAGCGCCTGACGCTAATACATTTCGCGTGACCTATGCTGTACCTTACGCACCAGCACTTGATACCTGGGCTGGCTTACATATCTTGCCTAAGCACTTGCTGAAAGATCAAGATATTAATACCACCGCATTTGCACGTAATCCCGTGGGTAGCCATTACTATAAATTATCGCGGTGGAAAAATGGTCAATACCTAAAACTCACTCGCAATCCTAATGCCACCCAAGGTCAAGCCAATATAGACTCATTACTGTCTCGCATCATTCCGGATAAAGCGGCCCAGTTTTTAGAACTTAGTGCGGACAATATCGACTCAATGGGCTTGAACCCCATTCAATATGCACGAATATTTCCAGCACGCCCTGATCTAAATAAAAATATCGCTTTGTACAAAGAGCTTGGCAACAGCTATACCTATATGGGATTTAATCTTAAACGTAAACCATTTGATGATATTCGCGTGAGGCAGGCCATTAACTATGCAATAGACAAGCAAGAAATCATTGACGGTGTCTTATTAGGACTAGGTGAACCAGTCGCATCTCCCTACAAGCCTGGCACACGCTGGAGCAATCCTGAACTTAAACCTTACCCGTACAACCCCAACAAAGCTAAAGCCTTATTAAAAGAAGCGGGCTATGAAGACCACGATGGCGATGGTATTTTAGATAAAGATGGCAAGCCCTTCAGCTTTGAAATTTTGACTAACCAAAATAAAGAGCGAGAAATGACCGGCGTGTTAATACAGCGTCGTCTTAAAGAGATTGGCATTAACGCTAACATTCGCGTATTAGAGTGGGCAAGCTTTCTCGGCCGTTTTATCAAGCCTAAAGAATTTGATGTGGTGGTTTTGGGTTGGAGTTTGTCATTAGACCCTGATCAATACAGTATCTGGCATTCTAGCCAACAAGCGCCAGGACAATTTAATTTTATTAGCTATAGCAATCCACGTGCTGATAAGCTATTAGAAGCTGGCAGGATAGAACTTAATCCAGAAAAACGCATGAAAATTTATCATGAATTTTCAAAAATATTACTCGAGGACAGCCCGATTGTTTACTTATCCGCTGGCTACGGTTTATCTGCCATTCATAAACGGGTTAAAGGCATCAGTAACCCTGCACCGCCCGCAGGCATTGGTCACAATACTTATGAATGGTACATTCCTAAAGCTTATTCGCGTACCGAAATAAATGAACATTAAAAGCTAAATCATGCTTGCTTACTTACTCAAACGCTTTCTTTGGATGATTCCATTATTAATT
>CAILFU010000060.1 GCA_903833595.1 uncultured Pseudomonadota bacterium | reverse complement strand
TGACGAGCGTGGTCTACATCACGATTATACGCAATGGTTAGAAAAGCTTGCACCACATGAGCCTATCAGTAGCTATCGCCATAATGATACCGGCGAAGACAATGCGGATGCACATATGAAGCGCCAGTTAATGGGGCGTGAAGTGGTGGTAGCGATTACAGAAGGTCGACTAGATTTTGGACCGTGGGAACAGATTTTCTATGGCGAGTTTGACGGCCGCAGAAAGAAACGTGTGTTAGTAAAAATTATCGGTGAATAAAGATGAAATTACCTGAATTATTAGCCCCAGCGGGGGATTTAGACCGCATGCGCACGGCCTTTGACTATGGGGCCGATGCGATATATGCCGGTCAACCCCGTTATAGCTTAAGGGCGCGCAATAATGATTTCACCATGGCAAATCTTGACATAGGGATTAAAGAGGCGCACTCACGTGGCAAAAAGTTCTTTGTGGCGAGCAATATTTCACCACATAACGCTAAAGTGAAAACTTACATGGCAGATATGGCGCCAGTGATTGCGATGCAGCCAGATGCGCTGATTATGTCTGACCCCGGCCTGATCATGATGGTGCGTGAAAAATGGCCCGATATACCGGTGCACCTTTCCGTACAAGCCAATACCGTTAATTTTGCTACCGTTAAATTTTGGCAAAGCTTAGGGTTATCACGCGTTATTTTATCGCGTGAATTGTCCTTAGATGAAATTGAAGAAATTCGTCAGCTTTGTCCAGACATGGAGTTGGAGGTTTTTGTCCACGGCGCATTGTGTATTGCTTATTCCGGTCGTTGTTTGCTCTCTGGCTATTTTAACCAACGCGACCCTAACCAAGGCACCTGTACTAATTCTTGCCGCTGGGATTACAAAGTTCATGATGCCGCTGAAGATGCGGCAGGTGTCATACGTTTGAATGAATTTGATTTTCAAGCGGAGATGGAAAAATCCAGCCTTTCTGGATGTGGGAGTTTGCCACGTCACCCTCTAGCCGATAAGGTTTATCTTATTGAGGAAAAAGGTCGACCAGGTGAATTATTGCCTATTATAGAAGACGAGCACGGCACGTATATTATGAATAGCAAAGATCTGCGTGCCATCGAGCACGTAGAACGCTTGGTTAAAATGGGCGTTGATTCCTTGAAGATTGAAGGTCGAACGAAGTCGCGTTATTACGTAGCACGTACTTGTCAGAACTATCGCAAGGCGATTGATGATGCGGTTGCTAACCGTCCTTTTGATTGGAATTTGCTGAGTGATTTAGAAAACTTAGCCAATCGTGGTTATACCGATGGTTTCTATCAACGGCATCACACGGCAGAACATCAAAACTACAAACAAGGCTACTCAATCTCAAATCGAAGTTTATATGTAGGCGATATTGTGGCTTATGATGCTGAAAAAGGCTTAGCTGATATTGAGGCGAGAAATAAGTTTGCCGTGGGCGATCGCTTACAAATTATTCATCCTAGTGGCAATCAAGAGCTGGTGGTGGAAGAAATGTTCAACAAAAAAGGCGAGAATATTCAAGAAGCTTCGGGTAGTGGTTACTTTGTAAGATTGCCAATCGCTGCAAATGATTTAAGTAATGCGATGGTGGCGAAATATTTGTAAGCAATGAAAAAGCCTAACAAAGTTGGTCTTTGTTAGGCTGTTATAGGCAAAATGCAGTTAAATACTTAGCCAGTAATGTAACTTTCTAATTGCTTAATCAAGCGCTGTTGATAATCAATCGTTTCTTTCACTACGTCACCTATGGATAGCATGCCTATCACTTTGCCATTATCTACTACTGGCAAATGACGAATGCGCTTCTCAGACATGACTGACATGGCTTGATCTACCGTGTCCGTAAGTTTTGAGGAAATGACATTCGTCGTCATTATCTCGCTAATGGGTGTGGTTTTTGATGATCTACCTTGGAGGACAACTTCACGCGCATAGTCGCGCTCAGAGAAAATTCCCACCAATTTATCGCCCTCAAGTATGACCAAAGCGCCAATTTTATACTCAGCTAGAACTACTAATGCATCAAATACAGGACGATGTGGCGCAATTGAAATAACTTCTTTATATTTTTTGTTATCAAGTAATTGTTTTATTGTTTTCATTGTTTTCTCCTAGCAATAACTGCTACATAAAAATATACACCTTATAATGGTTATAGCAAAATTCTATTGAGTAAATTGAGCGGAAAATTAAGAGATGCAAAAAAACACAGTCATTAAAGCACTCATTGCACTTTTTATACTCACCCTCATTTGGGGTTATAACTGGGTCGTTATGAAATTGGCGGTGCAGTATGCTAGCCCATTTCAGTTTGCCGCAATGCGTACATTTTTAGGCGCGATTGTGTTATTTGTGTTGATATTTTTAACCAAAAGACCACTGGCATTAAAAGAGTTCCCCACTATGTTGGCCTTAGGTTTATTGCAAACTTGCGGTTTTACAGGGTTGCTTATTTGGGCATTGGTTGAAGGTGGCGCAGGTAAAACCGCGGTACTGACTTATACCATGCCATTTTGGGTGATGTTGTTTGCTTGGCCCATGTTGGGGGAAAAAGTACAAGGCTGGCAGTGGTTAGCGGTGGCGTTTGCCTTGTTTGGCATGGTGCTTATATTTGATCCACTGCATATTAAAGCCGATGGGTTTAGTATGTTTTTAGCCTTGTGTTCGGGTATATCTTGGGCAGTATCTGCCATTGTTTCAAAGAAACTGCATCAACGGGCGCCACATTTAGATTTACTTAATCTTACTGCTTGGCCCATGTTGCTAGGCTCTATACCCATTATTGCAGTTGCACTTATTTTACCCGCGCCACCTATACAGTGGACCAGTACATTTATTTTCACAGTGCTTTTTAATGTCATTTTAAGCGGCTGTGTGGCTTGGGTTTTGTGGCTATACGCATTGCAGCGTTTACAAGCGGGCGTGGCGAGTATGGCTTCAATGCTTGCGCCAGTGATAGGGGTAATTGCCGCTTGGATTCAACTTAATGAAGTGCCAAATACCTATGAATTAATTGGTATGGTCTTTATTGCACTGTCTTTAATTACGATTTCACTCATTAGCATCCGGAAACATACGCAAATTGATCCAGCACAAGGGCAGGAATAATGAGGGCAAGATTAGCTTGTGTTAAAATTGATTTATTTTTTAAGTTTTAAGGGTTGGTCACATGGCAGGTCATAGTAAATGGGCAAATATTCAACACCGCAAAGGTCGTCAAGATGCAAAGCGCGGTAAAATTTTCACTAAAATCATTAAAGAAATCACGGTGGCTGCACGTTTAAGCGGTGGCGATGTCACCATGAATCCACGCCTGCGTGCGGCTGTGGCCGAGGCCAAAGAAGAAAATATGCCGGCGGACAATATCACACGTGCTATTAAAAAAGGTACAGGTGAATTAGAAGGGGTGAATTACGAAGAAATTCGTTATGAAGGCTACGGTATTAATGGGGCGGCGATTATTATTGACTGCCTGACCGATAACAAACAGCGAGCAGTCGCAGATGTGCGCCATGCCCTGACTAAGTTTGGCGGAAACTTAGGCACTGATGGCTCAGTGGCATTTATGTTCAAACATTGTGGTAGCTTGGTGTATGAACCTGGCACTAGCGAAGATAAAGTGATGGAAACTGCACTTGAAGCGGGCGCTGAAGATATTGTGACCGATGAAGATGGCAGTATCGAAGTCATCACCCCTCCCAATGATTTTATGGCAGTGAAAGAGGCGATGGAAGCGGCAGGGCTTAAAGCAGTCATGGCTGAAGTAACGATGAAAGCCATGAGCGAAGTTGAGTTTACTGGTGATGATGCAGTGAAAATGCAGAAGATATTAGATGCGTTGGAAGATTTAGATGATGTTCAGGATGTTTATACCACTGCTTTAATAGAAGAATAGTGGCCAACGTTAGAATCCTTGGTATTGATCCCGGCCTGCGATTGACAGGTTTTGGTGTGATTGAAAAAGTAGGTGAAAAGATTACCTATATTGCCAGTGGTACGATTAAAACTGCCAGTGGCAAAAAAAATAAAGTAGAGGGTGAGGATGACCGAGAGGAATTGCCTGCCCGCCTAAAAATTATTTTAGATGGGTTATTTGAGGTCATAGATACTTACCAACCCAACCAAGTGGCGATTGAGAAAGTTTTTGTCAATGTCAATCCTCAATCAACCTTGTTGCTAGGTCAGGCGCGTGGTGCAGCGATTAGTGCGGCGGTGATCCGTAATTTAAGCGTGGCAGAATATACGGCACTTCAAGTCAAGCAGGCGGTGGTTGGTAACGGACATGCACAAAAAGAGCAGGTGCAAGAAATGGTCAAACGCTTACTTAATTTACCCGCAACACCCAAGCCAGATTCAGCCGATGCCTTAGCGTGTGCCATTTGCCATGCACATGGTGGCCAAGGCTTAGGCAAGCTCGCCACAGCTGGCTATCGTGTGCGTGGTGGGCGTTTAGTATAATGACTAAGTCTGACGTTACTGAGCCTTCAGTGGCGCAATACTTAAATCCAATCACCCGATACTTTGCAGCAACTCGCCCCGCTTTTCTTTTAGCGACTTTATCCGCATACTTTTTGGGATTGGTGGGTGCGGTCTACTCAGGGGTTAATTTTCGGGCAGAAACTGCAATTCTTGGGGTATTGCTTGCACTATTAGTCCATGCTGGAGTGAATGTACTCAACGACTATTTTGATGCGCTCAATGGTACAGATGCGCAGAATACTGAGCGATTATACCCATACACAGGCGGTAGCCGATTTATTCAAAACGGTGTATTAACCACTCAACAGACGGCAAATTTTGCGTATTTATTATTGTTTATTGCCACCCTCGGCGGCTTATATTTGTCATGGTTGGTAGGCAAGGGTTTGCTTGCTATAGGCTTGATAGGCGTATTGATAGGCTGGGCTTATTCTGCGCCGCCATTGCGTTTAAATAGTCGTGGGTTGGGCGAGCTTTGTGTAACAGTTGGTTTTATTGGCATTACAATAGGGGCAGATTTTGTGCAGCGGCGTAGCTTTTCAATGCAGCCGTTAATCATCGGTATGCCATATGCATTGTTGGTGACTAATTTACTCTATATCAATCAATTCCCTGACTGTAAGGCAGATGCACTGGCGGGTAAACATCATTTGGTCGTCAGGTTACCCTTAGCTCAAGCTGTCTTAATTTATCCTTTACTACTAGCGTTAGCCTTTTTTTGGCTGGTATTTTTTGTCTACGTAAAAGCACTGCCTGTGCTGGCATTGTTATGCGCCTTGCCCTTATTATTTTCTGTACTCGCATCTTGGCTATTACATCAATTTGCGCTAAAACCAGCACAGTTATTATCTGCAATAAAACTGACACTTGCCGCTATGCTCAGCCATGCGTTATTGTTAGCATTAGTGATGTTATGGGAGATGCAATGATTGGACGTTTGAACGGAACGCTATTAGAGAAAACGCCGCCTTTGGTTTTAATTGACTGCAATGGCGTGGGCTATGAATGCGAGGTGCCCATGAGCACTTTTTATAATTTGCCAGCCATTGGTGAAAAAGTCGTGATGTTGACACACTTTGTTGTGCGAGAGGATGCGCAACTTTTATATGGTTTTGGCAGCGATCAAGAGCGTGCAACTTTTCGACAACTACTCAAGGTCAATGGTATAGGCGCAAAATCAGCACTTTCTATTTTAAGTGGGCTGTCGATAGATGACTTAGTGCAGGCGGTTGCAATGCAAGATACGGCAATGTTGACTCGCGTCCCTGGGGTAGGTAAAAAAACGGCAGAGCGACTATTGCTAGAGCTTAAAGATAAATTCAGCGTATCAGGCTTAACATCAGCTAATGCCAATCAGCCAAAATCAGCCAATAGCGATGTGCTCAATGCACTTATTTCATTGGGGTACAATGAGCGTGAAGCGTTGGCTGCGGTAAAGTTGTTACCTGCCGATGCAACGGTTGCAGAAGGCATTAAGCAAGCATTAAAATCATTATCAAAATAAAATTAGCCTAATAGTTTTGGAAAATATCACACATGATTGAAACTGACCGCCTCATCGCACCAGATGCCGAAAGTCCGCGTGAGGAGGCTTTGGAGCGGGCGCTCCGGCCGAAGTTATTGGATGAGTACGTCGGGCAAGAAAAAGCGCGTAGCCAGTTAGAGATTTTTATTAATGCCGCCCGAGGCCGTAGCGAGGCGCTTGATCACGTATTACTCTTTGGCCCACCTGGTTTGGGTAAAACGACTTTGGCGCATATTATTGCTAAAGAAATGGGTGTCAACATGCGTCAGACCTCTGGCCCAGTATTGGAGCGGGCGGGTGATTTAGCCGCATTGCTGACAAATTTAGAACCTAATGATGTATTGTTTATTGATGAAATTCACCGCCTTTCACCAGTGGTGGAGGAAATATTGTATCCAGCGATGGAAGATTATCGACTGGATATTATGATAGGTGAAGGCCCCGCTGCTCGAAGTGTGCGACTTGATTTGCCACCGTTTACGTTAATCGGTGCTACCACTCGGGCCGGCATGCTGACCAATCCTTTGCGTGATCGCTTTGGCATTGTTTCGCGATTAGAATTTTACACCTCAGAAGAACTGGCGCGCATTGTGCATCGTAGTGCTGGTTTGCTTGAAGTGGAAATGGTTGATACCGGATCTTTAGAAATCGCTAAACGTTCACGCGGTACGCCGCGTATTGCCAATAGACTGCTCCGCCGTGTTCGAGATTACGCCCAAGTTAAAGGCGATGGTACTGTATCTGCGGAAGTGGCAGATGCAGCGTTAAAAATGCTGGATGTCGATAAGTTAGGTTTTGATGTGATGGATAGAAAGTTATTACTGGCAGTACTAGAAAAATTTGCAGGAGGTCCAGTGGGTTTGGATAACTTAGCTGCTGCCATAGGTGAAGAGCGTGACACTATTGAAGATGTACTAGAGCCTTATTTAATTCAGCAAGGTTATTTAATGCGGACACCGCGCGGGCGCATAGCAACTAACCTTGCCTATCAGCATTTTGGATTACCCATCCCTAAACACTTAGCGAATGAAGCGTGGCAAGAGTGAGTCAATTTGGCTGGCCAATTCGAGTCTATTACGAAGACACTGACAGTGGTGGCGTAGTCTATCACTCTAATTACTTAAATTTTATGGAGCGCGCTCGTACTGAATGGTTGCGCGCAATGGGGTTTGAGCAAACGACGCTAAAAGAAGAGTATGGCGTCATTATCGTCGTCCATAGCTTGTCGATTAGTTTTAAAAAGCCTGCCTACTTTAACGACATGCTCATCGTACATTCTGCGCTCAGCAACACGGGTCATAGTAGTATTGAAATGACGCAAACCATACAACGCAATGGCATCTTGCTCATTGAAGCACAAGTGAAAGCGGCTTTTGTCGACGCAGTTACCTTTAAGCCAGTAGGTATCCCTGCTAAGATTAAGCAAAAAATTACCCAACAATCATGATTAAAATACAACAGGATTCAATATGACTGTAAGCGTTGCCAATGATATGTCTATTTTCTCGCTAGTGGCGGGTGCCAGTTTGCCCGTACAACTAGTGTTAGTAGTTTTAATTATCACTTCTTTATTTTCTTGGTGGTACATTTTCATTAAATTAGCGACTATCAAACGTGCAGAAGCCAATGCAGAAGATTTTGAGAATGCCTTTTGGGCGGGAGGTGATTTGAACAAGTTATTTGAAGGCCTCACCGCGGGTCGTCGAAAACCACAAGGCATGGCCAGTATATTTGAGGCTGGTTTTAAAGAATATGTACGTCACAAACAACAGCCCCGTATGGAAGTCTCTGATGTGATGGAAGGGGCGCGTCGCGCCATGCGTGCAGCTTACAATCGTGAGCTTGATGATCTTGATGCGCATTTGCCTTTTTTAGCTTCGGTTGGCTCAGTTAGCCCATATATTGGTTTATTTGGCACAGTGTGGGGCATTATGAATGCCTTTAGAGGTTTGTCTAATGTAGCGCAAGCGACGCTTAGCCAAGTCGCGCCAGGAATTGCTGAAGCACTAGTGGCCACGGCGATTGGCTTATTTGCTGCTATCCCTGCGGTCATCGCTTATAACCGTTTTGCTAGCTCCGTTGATAGACTTTCTGTGCGCTATGAAAGTTTTATGGAAGAATTTACCAACATCCTGCAAAGAAAAAGCTAAATCATGTCACGTACTCGTAAACGCCGCATGATGAATCAAATCAATGTAGTGCCTTACATTGACGTGACCTTGGTGCTGCTCGTTATTTTTATGGTCACAGCCCCCATGACTAATCCTGGCGTGGTTGATTTGCCGAAAGTGGGGCAGACATTAAAGCAATCTCAAGTGCCGCCGGTGGTACTCACTGTTAAGCTAAATAATAAAATTGAGCTAGACAATAAACCTATGGAGCGTGATGAACTGTTGTTGGCGGTTCGTCAGGCGCTTGCCAAATCACCAGAGCGATCAGTGGTGATTGCAGCTGATAAGAATGTGAAGTATGACGATGTGATTGGCGTCATGGATTTACTCAAACAAAATAAAGTGGATAAAGTTGGGCTTCTACTTTCACCAGCACGATAGGTTTGACACATTAAAACAACATGATTAGAGCGTATGAAAAAGAGGTTTCATGGCAAGCAGGTGGGCTAGCGATAGCAGTGCATCTGGCGTTATTAGGCGCTTTATTGATTTCATTTAATTGGAAAGCCGCGCATCCAGTCATGAATGTAACCGAAGTGGAGTTATGGGATAGTCTGCCCAATATTCAAGTGCCGACACCAACTCCTCCTAGTCCCATTGTAGAAGAACAGCCCAAACCAGAGCCTGTGGTTAAAGAAGAGCCGAAACCAGAACCCGTGGTTAAAGAAGCGCCTAAAATTGATATTGCGCTAGAAAAAAAACTGAAAGAACTTGAACAGAAAAAAGCGGCAGATAAGCTCAAAAAAGAGCTGGTTTTGGAGCAGAAGAAACAACTCGCTACCCTACAAGCTGAATCTCGCAAAGATGAGATGACCAATAACGATAAGTTACTAAAAGAAAAAGAGGCGCTCAAAAAAATACAGCAAGAAGCCTTGGCTGATGATAAAGCCTTAAGTGATCAACAGTCGTTATCGACTAAAGCTGCTGCTAATGCCGGTTTGGTTGATGAGTTTAGAAGTAAAATTCAAGCTAAAATACGGGGCAATGTGAATAAAGCTTTATGTGGTAACGGTAATCCAGAGCTTAAATTTGACATCGCTTTACTGCCCACAGGTGAGTTAAGTGGCACCCCTAAACTGGTTAAGTCTAGCGGCACTGTTGCTTGTGATGAGGCGGTAGAGCGTGCCATCATTGCTGCTCAGCCACTGCCTTTGCCGAGCGACGC
>CAILFU010000059.1 GCA_903833595.1 uncultured Pseudomonadota bacterium | reverse complement strand
TTTCGCATGCGAGTCCATCAGTACGTAAATTTGCGCGTGAGTTAGGCGTTAATTTAGCGTTTGTTAAAGGGTCTGCGGCAAAAAATCGTATTTTGCAACAAGATGTGCAATCCTATGTTAAAAATGAGTTGGCTAAGCCCCGCACAGAAAATATGGGTGCTGGCTTAGGGAGCTTGGCAACATTAGCCATGCCAGTGATAGACTTTAGTAAGTTTGGTGAAATTGAAACTAAACCATTATCACGTATTAAAAAACTTTCTGGCGCTAATCTACACCGTAACTGGGTGACTGCACCGCATGTCACTCAGTTTGATGAAGCAGATATTACCGATTTGGAAGATTTTAGAAAATCCATCCAGGCAGACGCCGAAAAACGTGGTGTAAAACTCACGATGTTGGCTTTCTTGATTAAAGCATCGGTCAATGCACTTAAAGCTTATCCAAATTTTAATGCCTCACTGTCACCTGATGGAGATAGTTTAATTTTGAAAAACTATTTCAATGTTGGTTTTGCTTGCGATACCCCAGATGGGTTAGTTGTGCCTGTAGTTAAAGATGTGCAACAAAAAGATGTATTGGATATTGCGCGTGATTTGGCGGATTTATCGACCAAAGCCCGCGAGCGAAAACTTAAAGTAGAAGAGATGCAGGGTGGTTGTTTCACAATTTCTAGTTTGGGTGGCATAGGGGGTACGATGTTTACGCCGATTATTAATTGCCCTGAAGTGGCTATTCTTGGAGTATCACGCTCAAGTATGCAACCTGTGTATGACGCTAAAACTAAGACTTTTGAACCACGTTTAATTTTGCCAATGTCACTTTCTTATGACCACCGTGTAGTTGATGGTGCTGATGGCGCCAGGTTTACTAGTCACATGCGCATGATGCTAAGTGATGTGCGTAGATTATTACTCTAGCTCAAAAGTAACAGGTAGTAACGGCCGGACATATTTAAGTGCATTTAAGTTTTAACAAAGGGTTAGCATGAGCAATTTAGTGGAAGTATTAGTGCCAGACATTGGCAACTTTGACAGCGTTGATGTGATTGAAGTATTGGTCAAAGTGGGTGATGTGATTGCACTTGAAGATTCATTGATTACGGTTGAATCAGACAAGGCATCCATGGATATCCCATCCCCTATTACTGGCACAGTGAAAACGCTTATCGTTAAAGTGGGTGATAAAGTTGCCAAAGATAGTTTGCTGATGATGGTTGATGCTATTGTCGGTACTCCTAAAAGTACGCCTGCAACAGTTCAAGCAGTGACTACCGAGGAGCCGGCAGCTACGACGCCTATTGTAAGTGCGCCAATGGCAACTACAAGTAGTTTCCAAACAATTCCTCAATCTGACTTACATGCTGAAGTTGTGGTCTTGGGTTCAGGCCCTGGCGGGTATACAGCTGCTTTTCGTGCGGCAGATTTAGGTAAGCAAGTGGTTTTAATTGAGCGCTACTCAACATTAGGTGGTGTATGTCTTAACGTTGGATGTATTCCTTCAAAAGCCTTGCTTCATACTGCAAAAGTGATTACTGAAGCAGAAGAAACCGCACATCATGGGGTAACTTTTAGTGCCCCTAATGTAGACCTTGAGCAGTTGCGTAATTGGAAAGCGAATGATGTTGTAGGTAAACTAACAGCCGGTTTGTCATCCATGGCAAAACAACGTGCTGTGATTGTGGTGCAGGGCTTGGGTAAATTTACTGGGCCTAATCAAATTTTAGTGACTGCAGCAGACGGAAAAATAACGACAGTCTCATTTGATAATGCCATTATTGCTGCAGGTTCTCAGGCGACTAAGTTTCCTGGTGCGCCAGATGACGAGCGTATTATGGATTCTACCGGTGCATTAGCGTTGGCAGATATTCCAAAACGCATGCTAGTAATAGGTGGCGGTATTATTGGTTTGGAAATGGGTACAGTCTACGATGCGCTTGGTACTAAGGTTAGCGTTGTTGAATTTACGGATGGGTTGGTACAGGGGTGTGATCGTGATTTAGTACGTCCACTGCAAAAACGCATGGAAAAACGTTTCGAAAGCATTATGCTTTCGACCAAAGTAGCAAAAATGGAAGCCAAGAAAGACGGCATTCATGTTAGTTTTGAAGGTGAAGCTGCGCCTAAAGAAAGCCAAGTATATGATCGCGTACTGGTTTCTATTGGGCGTAAACCCAATGGTAAGAATGTCGGTGCAGAGAATGCCGGCGTTGCGGTCAATGAGTGGGGCTTTATTAATGTAGATAAGCAGATGCGTACAAATGTAGCGCATATTTTTGCGATTGGTGATATTGTAGGTCAACCGATGTTGGCACATAAAGCCACGCATGAAGGCAAAGTTGCCGCAGAAGTGATTGCGGGCCATAAAGTTGAGTTTCAAGCGATGGCGATTCCATCAGTTGCTTATACCGATCCTGAAATTGCTTGGGCAGGCGTGACGGAAATTGAGGCTAAAGCCAAAGGAATTGAGTACGAAAAAGCTTCGTTCCCTTGGGCTGCAAGTGGCCGTGCTATTTCTATAGCACGTACTGAAGGTACTACTAAACTGATATTTGATAAAACCAGCCATCGGCTCATTGGTGCGGGTATTGTCGGTGTGAACGCCGGTGAATTGTTGGCGGAAGCAGTATTAGCCATTGAAATGGGTGCAGATGCCCATGACCTAGGTTTGACTATTCACGCGCACCCTACTTTATCGGAAACGGTTTGCTTTGCAGCGGAGATGAAAGAGGGCACAATTACTGACCTTTACATCAAAAAAAGATAAGTATATTGAATGGCCGCCACTGATTTCCTTATCAAGTTAGCGCAGATTTTCCCCACGGATAGACTCTATACCGACCCCGTAGATTGCTACGCCTATGCATACGATAATTCACGTATTTTTCACGCCCCTATTGCCGTCGTTTTTCCTCTCAATATAGAGGAAGTGCAGGCGGCTATTAAGCTTTGTCATGCGCATAAAGTGCCTGTGGTGCCACGTGGTAGGGGCACGGGGACTGCCGGTGGTAGCGTGCCTGAAGCCGGCGGTGTGGCGCTCTCGCTAGAGCGCATGAACAAAATCATTAGTATTGATCCAGACAATCGCATGGCAATTATTGAGCCTGGTGTACTGAACCAAGAATTGCAAGATGCAATTAAAGGTGTAGGGTTCTTTTGGCCGCCAGACCCTTCTAGTGCTGCTTATTGCAGTATTGGTGGCAATCTTGCGACCTGTGCCGCAGGGCCGCATGCTGTTAAATACGGTGTTGCGCGTGATCATGTGCTGGGTTTAAAAGCCGTGACGGGCAATGGCGACATTATTAGAACAGGCTGTTATACCAGTAAGGGTGTGGTTGGTTACGATTTAACCAGGTTGTTAGTTGGTTCTGAAGGGACGTTAGCAGTCATAGTTGAAGCTACGCTTAAACTCACCCCACTACCAAAATACACGGGTGGTATTACTGCTGAGTTTGTCGATACCTATAGCTGTGCAAAGGCGATTGCAGCTATCATGGCGCAGCCCTATACACCCAGTGCATTAGAGTTTTTAGATAATGGTGCGCTTAATCTTATTCGTGGCCGCCATAAAAATTTACTGCCAGAAAATGCCAAAGCTTATTTAATGATAGAAGTGGATGGTGCTCAACAGGAGATTATTGAGGCGACTCAGGCCGTTCTATTAGCCTGCCAAGTTGATGGTTTAATTGAAGCTAAAGCGGCGGAAGATACCAAAGCATTATGGGCGGCACGTAAAGCGCTATCTCCTTTACTCAAAGATATCGCTCCTAAAAAAATCAATGAAGATATTGCGGTCCCAGTATCTCACTTACCAGAATTACTGACCGGTTTAGAAAAGCTGGCGAGTCAATATCAAATTTCAAACGTCAATTTTGGTCATGCAGGTAATGGTAATATTCATGTCAATTTATTGGTCAACCCAGACAATGCCGATGAGATGAAGCGCGCTTATGCCTGTTTAGATGAGGTATTTAGTCTAGTGTTGTCATTGCAAGGCACATTGTCGGGTGAGCATGGTGTGGGTATGGCAAAACGTCCCTTTATCTCGCGTGAGATTGATGAAACGACCATGAATTTGATGAAAGCGGTAAAACTTACCTTTGACCCGAATAATATTTTGAACCCAGGTAAGTTGTTCCCTTAATTTTTACTAGTTCACTTATTTGCTAGAGAGTATCTTCCTCCCCAGTAACATGTAAGCTGCGGGTAATACAAATAAAGATAACAGGGGCGCGGTTAGCATGCCCCCTATCATGGGTGCGGCAATACGGCTCATGGTTTCAGACCCGGTACCTGTTCCAATTAAAATAGGAATAAGGCCTGCTAAAATCACTGCTACTGTCATGGCTTTTGGCCTGACTCTTAAAGCGGCACCTTCTATCAAAGCTGCGTATAAGTCTTCATGAGTGTTTAGTTTTCCTGCGGCACGATATCGCTCAATCGCATCATCCAAGTAAACCAGCATGATAATGCCAAATTCAGCGGCTAGGCCTGATAGCGCAATCATGCCGACCCCGCTGGCAATTGAGAAGTGATGCCCTAACATATATAAAAACCAAACTGCACCGACTAATGAAAATGGCAAACTTACTAAAATCAGTGCGGCGGGTGTGATTCGTCTGAATGCAAGAAATAACATCATGAAAATGATGCCCAACGTCATAGGGACAACATAGCTGAGTCGTTTTGAGGCGCGCTCAAAATATTCAAACTGTCCTGACCATGACAGTGAATAGCTGATTGGTAACTGAAGCTCATGATTAATAATCGTTTTTGCTTCTTTAACGAACCCACCTAAATCACGGTCATGAATGTCGACATACACCCATACATTAGGTCTGGCGTTTTCACTTTTTATCATCGATGGGCCATCAGCTACTTTCACTTCAGCAATATCTCCAAGAGGAATAGCCGCTCCACGCTCTGTGATAATAGTCAGGGCTTTGAGTTTTTCTACAGAGTCACGTAGTTCTCTAGGGAACCTTACATTGATAGGGTAGCGTGCTAAGCCTTCAACTTTCTCCCCAATATTGTCACCGCCGATGGCTGTTGCAATAAATGATTGCACTTCTGCGATATTTAAACCATAACGAGCTATTTTAAGTCGATCAATTTTGACATCGATATAGCGTCCTCCCGTAACACGTTCGGCAATTACTGAGCCAACCCCTGGCACTGTTTTCATAATGCGCTCAACTTCGCTCCCTAGTTTCTCCAAGGTAGCTAAGTCAGCACCACTAATTTTTATGCCAACCGGGCTTTTAATGCCTGTTGATAACATATCAATTCGATTACGAATAGGCTGTACCCAGACGTTTGCCATCCCTGGAATTTTTAGCTTAGCATCCAGTTCAGCGATAAGCTTTTCGGTAGTCATGCCAGCACGCCATTCTGATTTAGGTTTAAATTGAATAGTCGTTTCCAGCATTTCAAGGGGTGCTGGATCTGTGCCCGTTTCAGCTCGTCCTGATTTGCCGAATACAGTTTTTACTTCGGATACCGTTTTAATCAGCCGATCACTTAATTGCAGAATTTCTGATGCTTTAGCAGCGGATAATCCAGGCAATGCGGTTGGCATATACAGTAAGTCGCCCTCATCTAATGGCGGCATAAATTCAGTACCCAACTTGCTTAATGGATATGCCGTGATTAAAAGCAATAGTAAGGCAATACCTATAGTAACTTTAGGGTAATGTAAGACGCGACTCAACATTGGTTTATAGATGGCGATTAAGGTTCGATTGAGTGGATTGCTATGTTCAGAACGAATATACCCTTTAATAAATAGCGTCATCAACACAGGTATCAACGTAATAGATAAGCCTGCCGCCGCCGCCATGGCGTAAGTTTTGGTAAATGCTAGCGGTGCAAACAATTTACCTTCTTGCGCTTCCAAGGTGAAAACAGGAATAAAAGAGAGCGTGATGATGAGTAGTGAGAAAAACAAGGCAGGGCCGACTTCACAGGCTGCATCCACAATAAGCTTGAATCGTTGAGCCGTGTCAGGTTCACCATGCAGTGTTTTATAATAATCAAGTTGCCGATGCGCGTTTTCAATCATCACGATTGCCGCATCCACCATGGCACCAATCGCAATGGCAATGCCGCCAAGCGACATAATATTGGCATTGACGCCTTGATAGTACATGACAATAAAGCTCACTAAAATGCCGATAGGCAAGGCCACAATGGCAACCAAAGCAGATCTAAAATGCCATAGAAACACAGCGCAAACTAGGGCAATGACGATAAATTCTTCAATCAGTTTATGTGTTAAGTTGTCCACTGCGCGATTGATGAGCTGTGATCTGTCATAGGTCGTGACAATTTCTACACCTACCGGCAAGCTTTTCTTCAACGTTTCAAGTTTTGTTTTTACTGCGTTAATGCCCTCTAAAGCATTTTGTCCAGCCCGCATGACAATCACGCCACCCGTCACTTCGCCTTCACCATTAAGCTCGGTAACCCCTCGTCTGAGTTCTGGCCCTATTTGTATACGGGCGACATCAGATAGCAGAATGGGCGTGCCTGTATTACTGACACTAAGCGGAATATTGCGAAAGTCATCCAGTGTTTCTAGATAGCCATGTGAGCGCACCATGTATTCAGCTTCGGCTGACTCGATGACAGAGCCACCGGTTTCTTGATTGTCTGCCTGAAGTGCTGATACAACTTTCGATAAGGGAATGCCATAGCTGCGCAACTTATTGGGGTCTACCTGTACTTGATATTGACGTACCATGCCGCCTAAGGTGGCAACCTCAGCCACGCCAGGGATTGTTTTTAACTCAAACTTCAGAAACCAATCTTGCAAAGATCGTAATTCGGCTAAATCATGCTTACCTGTTCGGTCAATCAAGGCATATTCATATACCCATCCTACGCCTGTGGCATCGGGTCCTAAGCTTGGGCTTACGCCTTTAGGTAGGCGAGAGGAAGCTTGATTTAAATATTCTAAAACACGAGACCTTGCCCAATATTGGTCGGTACCGTCTTTAAATAAAATATAAATGAATGAATCACCAAAAAATGAATAGCCCCTAACTGTTTTAACGCCTGGGACGGAAAGCATGGTGGTTGTGAGTGGGTAAGTGAGTTGATTTTCAACAATCTGCGGTGCTTGCCCGGGCCATGGCGTACGAATAATCACTTGTGTGTCAGATAGGTCTGGCAATGCGTCTAGCGGGGTTCTCAGCATGGCAAATAGACCCCAAGCGATGATCATTGCTGTCATCAGCAAGATCAGTAAGCGATTATTGGCTGACCAACGTATTAATTTAGCAATCATGGCATCGCTCCTTTTGCA
>CAILFU010000058.1 GCA_903833595.1 uncultured Pseudomonadota bacterium | reverse complement strand
TAAAAGAGTGCTTAAACTACTAGCACTCTCAAATTTTACAATTAGGAACGACTTAGTCACTATTTTTTTTTGGGGTTTTTGGTGGGTGCTAACGGGGTCGAACCGCTGACATTCGCCTTGTAAGGGCGACGCTCTACCAACTGAGCTAAGCACCCTGCTTAACCAACGAAAACGCTAGTTTACAGCATCTTTAAGTGATTTACCAGCCCTAAATTTAGGAGAATTAGCTGCTTTAATCTTAATTGTTTCACCAGTACGTGGATTACGGCCATTACGCGCTTCACGTTTACCAACATAAAACGTACCAAAGCCAATCAAAGTTACCAAATCGCCTTTTTTCATTGCCGCTGTAATTGATGCGGTTGTAGCATCCAATGCACGACCAGCTGCTGCCTTTGAAATTCCAGCCGCACTGGCAATATTGTCAATCAATTCTGATTTATTCACGAGTAATCCCCTCTTGAAGTTAATTAAATAAAGACTAGATTTATTTGGGTATTAACTACCCGTGCATCTTTATATCAAGCCCACAAAGGCTCTGTCAAGGATTTATGCGCAAAATTTATAGATATTTTCCTAGTGCTTAATTTCCTCTACAACATCAATTTTATTTGATGCTGATTTATCAGCCAGTTGCACTTCATTTACAATTATCTCATTAACTTCAGGCAAAGGTACAGGCTGAGAAGCCAATGCCAGTGTTAATACTTCATCAATCCATTGCACAGGATGAATATCTAGGTAATTCTTAATATTTTCAGGAATGTCTGCTAAATCTTTAACGTTTTGATGAGGTATCAATACAGTTTTAATGCCACCACGATGCGCGGCTAACAACTTCTCTTTTAACCCACCTATTGGTAGCACTTCACCTCTAAGCGTAATCTCCCCTGTCATTGCTACGTCTGCCCGTACAGGAATGCCCGTTAAAATTGAAACAAGTGCAGTAGTAATGGCTATACCTGCACTTGGCCCATCTTTAGGTGTAGCACCTTCAGGAAAGTGAATGTGAATGTCATTTTTTTCATAAAAGTCATCAGTAATACCTAAGCGTTTAGCACGACTTCGCACTACACTCATCGCTGCCTGAGTTGATTCTTTCATGACATCACCCAATTTACCGGTAGTGGTTGTTTTACCTTTACCTGGAAGCAATACAGCCTCAATCGTCAACAACTCTCCACCTACAGAAGTCCAAGCTAAACCAGTAACTTGTCCGACTTGGTTTTCTTTCGCCGCTACGCCGTAATCATAGCGTTGCACTCCAAGATACACATCTAAAGTTTCAGGTGTAACGTCGATTTTTTTAAGCGCTTTAACGCCTTCTTTTGCTTTAGCAGTCAATAATTCTTTAACCACTTTTCGGCAAACTTTGGAAATTTCTTGCTCAAGCTTACGAACACCCGCTTCACGCGTGTAGTAACGCACAATATCACGTACTGCAACTTCAGAAATTTCAACCTCATGCTCTTTTAAACCATGTGATTTCAGTTGCTTAGGCAACAAATAACGCATAGCAATATTCACTTTCTCATCCTCGGTATAGCCAGAAAGATGAATAATTTCCATACGATCTAGTAGCGCTGCAGGGATATTCATTGAATTGGCCGTAGCCACAAACATCACGTCGGACAAGTCATATTCCACTTCTACATAATGGTCAGCAAAAGTATGGTTTTGTTCCGGATCTAACACCTCTAAAAGGGCTGAAGATGGGTCGCCACGCATATCTTGACCCATTTTATCTACTTCATCGAGTAAAAATAATGGATTCTTAACGCCGACTTTACTCATACTTTGTAAAATCTTACCTGGCATTGAGCCTATATAAGTACGTCTATGCCCCCTAATTTCAGACTCATCACGAACACCACCAAGTGCCATACGTACAAATTTACGGTTTACAGCCTTAGCAATACTTTGTCCAAGCGATGTTTTACCTACGCCAGGCGGACCGACTAAGCATAAAATTGGCGCTTTGATTTTATCTACGCGTTGCTGCACAGCAAGATATTCAACAATACGTTCTTTGACTTTTTCTAATCCGTAGTGGTCATCATCTAAAATCTTCTCTGCGGCCAACAGATTTTTGCTGATTTTTGTCTTTTTCTTCCACGGCAGATTAATCAAGATGTCGATATAGTTGCGTACAACCGAAGCCTCAGCAGACATTGGCGACATGAGTTTTAACTTTTTAAGCTCACTGGCCACTTTTGCGAGCGCCTCTTTAGGCATACGCGCTTCATCAATGCGCTTCTCAAGCTCTTCCATCTCGGCGTTTTCATCTTGCTCACCCAGCTCTTTTTGAATCGCTTTTACTTGTTCATTTAAGTAGTATTCACGTTGTGTTTTTTCCATTTGGCGCTTTACTCGGCCACGAATACGTTTTTCTACTTGCAGAATGTCAATTTCACCTTCCATCAAACGAAGTAAATGCTCCAAACGTTCAGCAACACTAAACATTTCTAGGATTTTTTGTTTTTCATCTAACTTTAACGTCAAGTGAGCAGCAATGGTATCCGCCAAACGGCCTGCTTCATCAATACCAGACAGTGAAGTTAATATTTCAGGTGGAATTTTTTTATTGAGTTTTACATATTGATCAAACTGAGCAAACACAGTGCGCATTAATGCCTGTATCTCTATATCACTGATAGATTCAGCAATTAGCTCGGCGCGTGCGGCAAAGCACTCCTCTGTTTCAATAAACCCAGTGACTTTTGCACGCTGAACACCTTCAACCAACACTTTCACTGTGCCATCAGGTAGCTTCAACATTTGCAATACAGTGGCGATGGTGCCTACATCATATAGGTCATCAGCATCTGGCTCATCTTTGTTGGCGGATTTTTGCGCTACCAATAAAATCTGCTTATTACCTTCAGACGCTATCTCAAGCGCTTTAACAGATTTAGCGCGCCCAACAAACAATGGGATGACTAAATGTGGATATACAACAACATCACGCAAAGGCAATACTGGCAGTAAGCCATCGTCGGATGTGTATAAAGGTAATGGTTTTATCATGGAGACTTCCAAATTAAGCTAAAAGGTTAAGCCAAAAACGCCTATACAACCATTAATGGGGCTGATGCATTACAGTTCAAGTCTAATTTAACAGTAATCACTTAAAATATTAAGCTGAACAGAAAGGTTTAGGTCAACTTATTTGAAATAAGCTTCATAAAAAGCTTAAATTTTAAGCATTATAAAGCCTATAATAAATTAGCCAACCGCATCTTCAGCAGCCTTGTCCGAATAGATCAATATCGCAGGAGTATCGCCGCGAACAACCCCTTCATCTACCACCACTTTAATTAAATTTTCTAGTGATGGTAACTCGTACATGATGTCGAGTAATGAATGTTCGAGAATGGAGCGCAAACCACGTGCCCCAGTCTTACGTTCGAGCGCTTTTTTAGCAATGAGCAACAATGCTGAGTCCCTAAACTCTAATTCGACGCCTTCCATTTTGAAGAGCTTGATGTATTGCTTAGTTAGTGCATTTTTAGGTTCAGTCAAAATGGTCATTAGTGCAGCTTCATCTAACGACTCTAAGGTGGCTACTACTGGCAAACGACCAATAAATTCTGGAATTAAACCAAATTTAATTAAATCTTCTGGTTCAACATCACGCAACACTGCGCCCACTTGACGATCATCATCCTTACTTTTGACTTCAGCGCCAAAACCAATGCCGCCTTTTTCTGACCGCAGACGAATCACTTTTTCAAGCCCATCAAATGCGCCACCACAGATAAATAAGATATTAGTAGTATCAAGCTGAACGAACTCTTGGTTTGGATGCTTACGGCCGCCTTGTGGTGGAATTGAGGCTACCGTGCCTTCAATGAGCTTAAGTAATGCCTGTTGCACACCTTCGCCTGACACATCACGGGTAATAGATGCGTTTTCTGATTTACGTGAAATTTTATCAACCTCATCGATGTAGACTATGCCGCGCTTGGCTTTTTCAACATCATAATCACACTTTTGTAGTAATTTTTGCATGATGTTTTCTACATCTTCACCGACGTAACCTGCTTCAGTCAGCGTAGTGGCATCCGCCATCACAAATGGCACATCCAGCAAGCGAGCCAAGGTTTGGGCTAGCAAGGTTTTACCGGAGCCCGTAGGCCCTATTAGCAAAATATTACTTTTTGAAATTTCAACTTCGTCTTTTTGACCGCCATCAGACAAATTATTATGGCCTAGACGTTTGTAGTGATTATAAACCGCAACTGCTAAATTCTTTTTAGCATGGGTTTGCCCAATCACATATTGATCTAATATTTTACAAATTTCTTGTGGCGTGGGTAAGCTCTCATCTGTCGATTTTAAACCGTCAGTGTTTTTAACTTCTTCCCTAATGATGTCATTACATAAATCAACACACTCATTACAAACGAACACTGAAGGTCCTGCGATGAGTTTTTAACTTCATGCTGGCTTTTACCGCAGAATGAACAGTAAAGTAATTTATCGCCGTCAGCTTTAGTAGCCATTGAATATTTCCTATTTTAAAAAGCAGCTTGGCTGGTATTGATGTTTAATATTAAGCTTAATACTTTAATAACGGTCTTTAAGATTCTAACTTGAGCTTAATCTATTACGCCTCTGTACGGCTAGTAATAACCTTATCAATCATGCCATACGCTACAGACTGCTCAGCACTCATAAAGTTGTCGCGCTCAGTATCCAAGTCAATTTCTGCCGGCGTTTTACCAGTATGGTGCGCTAAAATCGCATTTAACTTTTCACGCAAGTACATAATTTCTTTCGCATGAATCGCAATATCGGTAGATTGACCCTGAAAGCCACCTGACGGCTGATGAATCATCACTCGTGAATTTGGCAAGCTAAATCGCTTACCTTTAGCACCGGCCGCAAGTAAAAACGCGCCCATGCTAGCCGCCTGACCAATACACAAAGTGCTAACATCGGCTTTAATAAACTGCATGGTGTCATAAATTGACATACCAGCCGTGACCGAACCACCTGGTGAATTGATATATAGCGAAATATCTTTATCTGGGTTCTCAGCTTCCAAAAATAGAAGCTGAGCCACCACTAAGTTTGCCGACATATCATTAACGGGGCCTACTAAAAATATCACGCGCTCTTTAAGTAAGCGTGAGTATATATCGTACGAACGTTCGCCGCGGCCACTCTGCTCAACCACCATTGGAATGTAACCCAAAGCTTGTGGGGCTAAGTCTTGCTCGCTTAAACCCTGTTGTGACTGCAACCGTTGCAAATTATTCATTTACGCATTTCCCATTAAATCATCAAATTTAACTTTTTTGTCGGTAACTTTGGCTTTCGACAACACCCAAGCTACTGCGTTCTCTTCAGTGGCTAAAGCTGACGGCTCGTCTAAACGCTTAGGATCAGCAAAGTACCAAGTCACAACATCGGCAGGACGCTCAAAGCTTTGTGAGAATACATCTACCATGGCACGAATTTGATCAGCGTTAGCGTGCAAACCATTAGTATTGATTAACTCACCTAAAATCAAGCGTAACTTAGTGCTACGTTTAGCTTGATCTTCAAACATACTTGGCTCAAGCTTAATTGCACCTAAGTCAGCACCGCGCTGTTTTAGATTTTGTGTCGTTGTTTCCATCATGCGATTAATTTCAGAGCCTAACAACACACGAGGAATTTCAAAGTCAGCACTATCCACTAATGCTTGGAATACTTGTTCTTTTAGCTTAGCACTCACACGCTTTGCCACTTCTTGATTTAAGCTCTCAGTGATTTCAGCTTTCATTTTTGCAACGTCGCCATCTTCAATGCCTAAGCTTTTTGCAAAATCAGCATCTAGCTCCGGGTATTTTGGCTCTGAAACACTGACATAAGTCACATCATAAGCAACGGTTTTACCAGCCAATTGTTCTGGGTTGTGATCTGCTGGATAAGAAATCTCAAACTGTTTTGAACTGCCCGCTTTACCGCCGGCTAATTGCTCATCAAACGAAGCAACGCGACCCGCATCACCAAGCACTAAATCAATGCCATTGTCACCAGTAGATTCAACCTCTTTACCATCGATAGAAGCTTTCAGCGTCACATGAACACGATCATCTTTTTTAGCAGCGCGTTTAACTGGCGCATAACTTACGCGCTGTTTAACCAACACATCGAGTGTTTTCTTAACATCAGCGTCGCTTACTTCTACCACAGGGCGCTCAATTTTAATTTTTGACAAATCGCCAAAATTCACTTCAGGGAACACCTCAAATGTTGCGGTATATTCTAAATTGACTGAAGCTGCTTCAAATGGCTTATGCTCAATATTAGGGTAACCTGCAACACGTAGCTTTGCTTCATCAACGGCGTCACCAAAACTTTTTTCCACAGCGCCAGAATATACTTCATCACGCACCTGATCACCATAGTGCTGATTAACCAAGCCCATAGGCGCTTTACCAGGCCTAAACCCAGCAAATTTTGCTGTGCGTGACATCTGAGCTAAGCGCTGATGAATTTGTGCTTGTAGTGGTTGAAGTGGAACCGTAATAGTAATACGGCGTTCAAGTTTGCTAATAGTTTCAACATTCAATGCCATGCGGTTTATTCCTAAGGTCGAGGTTCTAAATTAGTAAATGCAAAGTATGCGTAGAAATCATCAAAAACCTATATTTGACGGCAGTTATAAAGGTTTTATATAAAACCAAGTTAACTTTTTTATTCACCGAAAAAACGCAAGTTTTACAGGCGCACTACTTCGCTTAAATTAAGCGCCAAACTATAGCATATAAGGCTTTTGTTCACAAATGAGACCGGTAATATTTTTCATAAGCAAACCCTAAATTGCCACTAGCTTTGATATTTCTCAGAAAATAGACAAAAAAATAGGCGCCGCAGCGCCAATTTTTTCAATAATTAATTACCAAGTACGTTTGATGTAGAAAGTTAACGTTTTCCCATTGTTATCTGTCGGAGCAGAGTCAAATGTGTTGGTGTAATAACCTCCTGCGCTAAAGCCTTCGATTGGTTTGCCCGCACCTGGAAGTGCGAAATCACGACTTAAGCCAATAGAAAAATCGCCTTGGTCTGCATCTGGACTTTGATGTGCATTAGCGTAACCTACTTTTGCTAATAAGTTTAAATCACCCACTGGCAATTTATAAGCTGCTTTCAATTCATGGTATTCCGCATTTTTAGAATCTACAGCACCATAGTTTCTAGTCAACATATTGTAGTAAGTATAAGTAAGAAACTTATAAGACACGCCCGCAGAAGCTTCAAAGCTATCATAAGTATGAGTAAGGCCGCCTTCCTTATTGTGATCAGGATACCAATAATAATTGCCCATAAAGTTCACACCCACACCACTATCAAACGTATGAGCATAACCGCCATAAAGATCAATTTCTTGATGATTACCAGCTGACACCTGTGGATCAATTGTTGAGAACCATGTACCTGCGTACAAACCACTGCTATGTGCGTAATCAATACCGCCTTGCAAAGCTGGCGTGTTGCTATTATTAACCCCACGGAAAATATAGTTGCTATAAAGGCCAAGATTAAAAGAAAGTGTATACGGTGGCGCCGGTTCTGCAGGCGCTACTACTGCCGCTACCGTTGGTGTAGCTTCTTCTGCTAGCGCATAAGCACCATTTAATAAAAGTGGTGCCGCACATAAAGCACTTAGCACGTGACGATTAATTATCCAATTAAGCTTATTCATTTTTCTTCCTTATAAGTTTTAGATTAAAACTAAAATTTGTTAAAAAGATACTGAACCAATTAAGGATGAACCGCAAGATAAATGTCATTTTAAATACAAAATTTCAACATAAATACAACGCTTACTACGAGCATATATGGTGCATACCCAATATTGGACCTACGTTCTGCGTTTAAACAAATGGAAGCTTAGCATACTAAAAATACACGCATTGAATTGACAAGGGTGTTTGATAAAAACTGAGGGATAATTTCAATAAAAAAAGGGCTTTCCATTCGGAAAGCCCTTTATATTTGGTGCGAAAGGAGAGACTCGAACTCTCACGCCTTACAGCGCTGGAACCTAAATCCAGTGCGTCTACCAATTCCGCCACTCTCGCAGGTCTTTGACGGCTTAATACATCACCGCTTCAAACAAGCGGGCATTATATCTCAACTACCGCCTCTGACAACCATTAAAAGCACAAATTACTTATATTTTTTATTGAGTCCACCTTTCAATCAAGATTAACCTACGCTTTTAAATGGCATCTAGCCGAATAAGCTTTAATTGTGCGAGAATGCAAGTTAATTACCATCTTTATTGAGTCAAATATCATGCAAAACAACATCAATCAAAACGAAATTAATATGCTACGCACTGAGCTGGAGCTTTTAATGCGCGAACGTCAATCTTTATTAAGAGTTGCTGGCGCCGCGGCAGGTTTAATTGCAGAAATGGATAGCCATGACTTACCCATTACCACCGTGGAAGCGGCAGATATATTAGCGACAACGATTAATGGATTAACTGAAGAAACCTTACAAGACGCATTAAGTGCCGTACATGCTGAAATTGTGGATTAACTTTCAGTAAAGTTTTAACTTCTCTTTCTCTTACCTACTAAGACGCCATTATTTT
>CAILFU010000057.1 GCA_903833595.1 uncultured Pseudomonadota bacterium | reverse complement strand
GCAAAACACATTAGTGATAAAGGTATGTTTGAAACAATAGCAGGCGGTACAAATGGTTCTCCACCAGAGTGGGGGTCTATGTTAACGTGGCATAACCAGCTCGCTGGGCATACCGGAGAAGGGTTAGACACTGATACGATATTGAAAATTATGGCTTGGGTACGTACGCAGTATATCGGTGGTGGTGAGATGCCGTGGCTCAATTAGAAGGCTAGCAATAGCGAATCAACGGCTACGGTATAATTGCTGTAGCCGTTTTTTATGACACTTGGAAACAGATAAAGGCTCTCTTGAACAATAAAATTAAGGATTCATTGCACCATGTTGTGATTGTGGGTGGCGGTGCTGGCGGGTTAGAACTAGCAACTAAACTTGGCGATTCATTGGGCCGTAAAGGCAAGGCAGTCATTACGCTTATTGATCAAAGTAAAACACATGTTTGGAAGCCGCTGTTACATGAAATTGCAGCAGGGAGCATGAACCCTGAAAGACATGAGTTAGTCTATCTCGCGCAAGCGCATTGGCATCACTTTACTTTCCGTTTAGGGAGTATGGATAGGTTAGATAGAGCAAAACAAGAGATATCAATCGCCCCTCATTTTGATGAGGATGGCCTAGAAGTGATTCCACGCCGGATACTTCATTATGATACTTTGATTATCGCAGTGGGTAGTACAACAAATGATTTTGGTGTTAAAGGGGCGAGTCAGTATTCAATTGCATTGGATACACAAGATCAAGCCGAGAGGTTCCATCGACGCTTACACAACGCCTTATTGCGGGCGCAAACGCAAGGTGCTTCAGTGCAAGCGGGACAGTTAGAGGTAGTCATTGTAGGCGCAGGCGCTACAGGCGTTGAATTGTCAGCCGAATTACACAATACAACACGAGAATTAGCCGCATACGGGTTAGATAAAATAGATGCAGACCGTGATATTAAAATTTCATTAGTTGAAGCTAGCAATCGTGTGTTACCCGCACTTCCACCCAATCTTTCAGATTCAGTGGCGCTGGAACTTAGAAAGTTAGATGTACATCTTTATACCGGTGAGCGTGTAACCGAGGTAACAAATAAAGGTATTTATACGCACAGTGGAAAGTTTATTCCTTCGGCGTTAGTAGTTTGGGCGGCAGGCATTAAAGCGCCTGATTTCTTACGTGAAATAGATGGTTTAGAAACTAACCATATTAATCAGTTGGTAGTGAGCCGTACATTGCAAACGAGTTTAGACGGGCATATATTTGCTTTTGGCGATTGTGCGGCCTGCCCAAGAATGAATGGCCAACCAGGTGAGTCTGTGCCACCAAGAGCCCAAGCAGCTCATCAGCAAGCTTCCATGCTGGTGAGAACTGTTAAAAATCGTGTAGCAGGGAAAACTGACTTGCCCGAATATGTTTATCTTGATTATGGATCTTTAGTTAATTTGGGGCGCTACACTACGGTGGGTAATTTGATGGGCTCAATTTCAGGGGGCAGCTTATTTATTGAAGGTTTGATAGCGAGGTTGATGTATCAATCTTTATATAAAATGCATTTGATGGCTTTACACGGTTTTTGGAGCATGGCACTACAAACGCTAGCGCGCTTAATCACGCAGCGCACGGAATCTCGAGTTAAACTTCATTAGATTTTGCCTCCAAATTTTAGCTAGGAGGGAAAAGCTTTTCTTTAGTGTGCTTAAGGTACAGTTTGTAAATTATTGCCATACTAATACTGACAAAAGCACCAAAAATGATAATGATAATGTTGATGGGTAAATGTTGATGTTTCATTAGCGTGTAAATGCCTAGTAGCAATAATATGCCAATATTTTCATTGAAATTTTGTACAGCAATTGAGTGTCCCGCGCCTAGTAAAGTATGTCCTCGGTGCTGTAGCAGTGAGTTGAGTGGCACTAAAAAATAACCAGCAAGTACACCTATACAAAATAGCACTACGGTGGCTATTTCTGGCGTATGTATCAATGATATGCTGACCACCAAAATCCCCATGAAAATACCTGCAGGTAATACTTTGACTGCATCTTCTAGCTTCACAAATAGTGAGGCGCCAATGGATCCTATGGCAATGCCAACCGCCATAATGGCAATGAGTACTGAAGCAGCTTGCTGTTCCATATGCAGCACTTCTTTGGCCCACTGCAACACTACAAATTGCAATGTTGCGCCTGCACCCCAGAATAAAGTAGTGACTGCCAGTGATACTTGACCTTGTGTATCACGCCAAAGTGTAGTGAAGGAATGCCAAAAATCATGCAAAAGAAACATAAAATTACGTTGCGACATTTTGTGGTCGATTGGCACTTTAGGAATGTAGTGATTAAAGCCAGCCGCTAACAAATAGATAGCGGCAATAATGGCAATGCCTAAGTAAGGGTTTTTGGCTGAAATGGCTGAGCCAAATACGGGACCTAAAATAATGGCAGTAACAGTCGTGCCTTCCATCCAAGCATTAGCTTTAATGAGCTTTCTAGACGGTAGCATTTCGGTAAGAATGCCGTATTTGGCAGGAGAGTACGCCGCCGCACCAATGCCGACAATGGCATATGCGTACAATGGGGGTAGCCCAAAGAAGGCTGCAAGGCAACCAAAAAACTTAATACCATTGCTGATAAACATGACCTTACCTTTAGGCAAGGCATCAGCAAATGGGCCAACAAAAGGTGCTAATACTATGTATGCGATGATAAAAAATTCACGCAATAAGGGCTCATGCCACCCAGGGGCATGTAGTTTAGACAGCAAGGTGATAGCTGCAAACAACAGCGCATTATCGGCAATTGCCGATAAGAACTGAGCCATTAATAGCGTGTAAAAACCTTTTGTCATGTGTCCTATAATGCTTCGGCAGCAAAGTCGGCTAGACGTGAGCGTTCACCTCGCAGTAATGTGATATGGCCATTATGTCCCCAACCCTTAAATCGATCGACCACGTAGGTGAGTCCTGAACTGCCTTCTGTTAAATAAGGGGTGTCAATTTGCGCGATGTTACCTAGACAAACCACTTTAGTGCCAGGACCTGCACGGGTGATAAGTGTTTTCATCTGTTTGGGGGTTAAGTTTTGCGCTTCATCGATAATTAAAAATTTGTTAAGGAATGTACGGCCGCGCATAAAGTTAAGCGATTTAACTTTAATGCGGCTGCGAATCAAATCTTGTGTGGCAGCACGACCCCATTCACCAGCAGTTTCATCACTTTTATTCAGTACATCTAAATTGTCGTCGAGCGCACCCATCCAAGGGCCCATTTTTTCTTCTTCCGTTCCTGGTAAAAAGCCAATATCTTCACCTACCGAGACGGTGACACGCGTCATGATGATTTCTGAATATATTTTCGTATCTAATACTTGGGTAAGTGCGGAAGCCAATGTAAGTAAAGTTTTACCAGTCCCCGCTTGTCCTAGCAGGCTGACAAAATCTATTTCAGGATCCATCAGTAAGTTAAGCGCGAAGTTTTGTTCACGGTTACGTGCGTTGATGCCCCAAACATTATGCTTAGGTTGTAGGTGATCTTTAACTACCTCTAATACCGCAGAGTTGCCTTCAATAGTGCGCACCATGGCATGGAAAGGTTTTTCAAATTCGTAATAAACAAACTCATTGACTAAAAATGTTTTGCATAATGGCCCATTGATTCTATAAAACATGCGGCCAGCATCTTGCCATGACTCCATTGCCTTGCTATGCGTATCCCAAAAATCAGCAGGCAACTCTTTGATGCCGCTGTATAAAAGATCGGTATCCTCTAAGACTTTGTCATTAAAGTAGTCTTCAGCGTGCATCCCTATAGCGCGCGCTTTGATACGAATATTAATATCTTTACTAACTAATATGACGTGGCGGTTTGGGTGGCTTTTTTGTAGATCGAACACCACGCCTAAAATTTGATTATCGGCTTTGCTACCGGCTAGACCAGGTAATTCAACGGTAACTTCTTTTGTTTGTAAAAATAAGCGACCAGTGAGGTGACGATTGCCGTTGACGCTGAGTGGGCAACCAAGCTCAAGGTCAATTAAATCTGTACCCACTATGCCTTCTAAGTTACGACTCGCTTGACGGGCGCTACGGGCAACTTCTGTTAAACCTTTTTTATTGTTATCAAGTTCCTCTAGGGTCACCATAGGCAGAAAAATGTCATGTTCTTCAAAGCGAAATAAGCTGGAAGGATCATGAATTAGAACGTTAGTATCAAGCACAAAAAGCTTAGTGGTAGTTAACTGTTTTTTAGCCATAAATTACTTTCTATTTAAGTGGTTGATTAAGTCGTTAGATTAGAATTGCAAAATGCCCAAATTAAAGTGATTGAATAAAGTTCAAGACCTCTGTGACGTGCCCATCCACCTTAACGCCACGCCATTCTTTTACTAGAACCCCATTTTTGTCGATGATAAAGGTGCTTCGCTCTACCCCTCTTACTTGCTTGCCATACATATTTTTCATTTTCATAACGGAAAATAGCGTGCAGGCTACTTCTTCGGTATCAGCCAGTAATTCAAAAGGGAAAGAGAATTTTGTTTTGAAATTTTCATGTGATTTTATGTTGTCGCGAGATATGCCAAAAATTTCAGTATTACACGCTTGGAAGTCAGCATACGCATCTCTAAACTGTATTCCTTGTGTGGTGCATCCTGGGGTTGAGTCTTTTGGGTAAAAGTAAATAACCAGGTTCTTACCGAGGTGATTGGCTAATTGAAAAGTTGTACCACTGGTTGCGGGTAAGTGAAAATCAGGAACGGCATGATTGAGCATTGATGTTTCCATGTAAGTTAGCGCTTTTTACCATTGTTGATAAAAAGACAGATTAAGGCAATAGCATATGTCATGAAAATGACAATATTTAGTGCTTAATATTTTTTATGAGGTAAGTTTAAGAATTTAGGCAATACCATCGTAATAACAGTACCACCATCTGGCCTAGCGTCAAATTTCAACTCGCCGCCTAATGCGTCACAGACTTTAAATGCAAAGGGGATGCCTAAGCCAGTACCAAATCTTTTGGTAGATGGGGCGCTCATGGCGCTTGGGTCAGGTTTAAATGGCATGCCCCCTGCACGGTCCAATATTTGCACGGTAAATTCTTGAGCTGTTATTTCAAGCACAATGTCTATGCGACTCGCTCTATTTGAAGCATCAATTGCATTGAGCACTAAATTGTAGATTACTTGCTCGAGTAAGTGCTGATCTGTGAAGACTTCATTATTTTTTGGCCATTTTGGCAAGGTGACCTGTATCGATTTATCTTTAATTTTTTGTTGCAGTGGCGCTAATGCGCCTTCTACAATGTCTTTGATGTTGGTGTTGTTAGGCTGCGGCTTAAGTGGAAGTAAATAGGCTAATAGTGCGCCTGTCCAGCGTTCCAATCTATCTACAGTGTCAATAATGCCTGTTAGCGACTCGCGTGTTTCAGCATCATGCGTAGGATCGTCCATTATCTGAGCGGTGGCGCGAATACTGGCTAAAGGGTTGCGAATGTTATGTGCCAGCATGGGCACTAATAAGCCCTGTGCCGCTTGCTTTTCTGTGCGAACTAATGCTTCTTGGCTAGAAGTTAACTTGTCTGCCATAACATTGATTGCTTGAGACACAGCGCTGAGCTCTGCGACACCTTCTTCTGGTGCTCTATGGCTAAGATTCCCCGCACTAATCTCTGATGTTGCTTTCAAAACGCCTTCAATGGGCTTAACAATGGCGCGTTTTAAAAATACGCGTGAAAAAATCAACAATAAGACTGCTAATAATAGTGGAATGATTAATAAAATAGTGGCGGTGAGTTTGGTGCTAGTGAGTTGTTTGTTTAACTCAACTTGTTTTTGGTTAAGCAAATTTTCTGTTCGGGCAAGAATATCTTCGTAATGACGAAATAACCCTGTTTCAATATCTGTATTGATGGCGCGCTTGGTGGCGCTACTATTAGAACGTTGATATTGGTCAAAAAGTGCGGGCGCCTCAATAACAAATTTTTGATAGCTACTGTGAAGGGCGTTGACAGCATCCTTTTCTGCTTTACCCACTGTAATTTTTTTGAGTACAACGAAATGATTTTCAACCGACAGTGTAAAACGCTCATATTCATCACGGGCAGTCACATCATCTAGAAAGTAGGCGTCAAACAACTCCTTCATTTGCCGATATAAATCGCCCCGGGTTTGTTGAACTTCTGATACTAATGAGCTGATACGATTAGCTTCTTGGCTGGATTTCTCCCAAAGATGGATGCCAATCGCCCCTGCGGTAGCTGCTAAAATAATAAGCAAAATAAATGCTAACTCATGAATTAGCAGTAAGTCTTTCAGGGACCTATTTTTTTGCATCACGATAATGGGGGCTAATGATCAGTATTGAACCGACTAGGCTATTCAAGTTTAAAAGGGATTGGCACTTTAATGCTAAAGCTACCACCACGTAAAACCTCAGGCGGTGCTGGGAAAGGCATCGCCTTCTCAACCATGTCTAGTGCTTGCTTATCAAGCGCATCGTATCCGCTGGACTGAATAATTTTCTTTGATTTAAGCTTACCGTTACCATCAAGTTGAAGCTCTACTATGGCTTCACCTTGCCAGCCCCGCATTTGTGCAATTCGTGGGTATTGCTTGTGTTTACCTATCGCCCCCCACAAAGTATTACCATAACTGTCGCGTGCGGCACTTGTGTCGGGCGGCGCTATAGGCTGAGGTGGGTCGTGGGGCACAATAGGTGCCGGGGGCACTGGAGATGGCGGTGCTTCTGGTTTAGATGCTATGGCAATGACTTCAGTGGGCGGTGGTGAGGCGGGCTCATTTTTTGTTTCTGTCGGTAGCAATATTGGTTTGATAATAGGGTTACTGACGATTTTTGGCTTAATTGGCTCAACTTTTGCAGGTTCCGGCAATGCCACTGGCGGTGGGTCAGGCTGCTTAGATAATTCTACTACGAGCATATCTGGTTTGTTAGCTTGGTCAAATTTAAACTTAGGGATGACCAAAGTGAGTAATGTGTGTAGTAATATAGAGCAGATAAGTGCCCAAATAAGCGTGTTTTTACTCGCACCATTATTGGCTAGCGTATAGTTGGTGATAGTGGAGGTCAAAGCAATAAAAACCTAACTTAATAATTTAATTTTACTTGAAGCAACTTGGACAACGGAAAATTATACAACATGCCAGCTAATATCCTAATTGGGATTGCAATTGACCCGAAATGAGATTTTTAGCATGAATAAACTACCCCCCACTAAACCATGCCATGCAAAACTTGCACTGCTACCAATGATCCAGCATCAAGGTTACCTACTGCTTCATCTAATACAATAAAGCAATTAGCCAATGACATCGAGCTTAAGATGGCAGAGCCTTGAGCACCTGTTGGCTTCACTTTCCAAGTACCGTCCGTGTCAGAAAATAATATACCGCGCTGAAACTCGGTACGACCTGTTTGTTTTCTGATATTTTCAGTACATATGACATTGAATATCGGTAAAGGTGCGGGGTTAGTCTGCCCCATTAACACCAATAGCGCCTCGCGTACAAATTGGTAGAACGTTACCATCACCGCTACTGGGTTGCCAGGCAGGCCAAAATAGTGAGCATTGTCTACTTTGCCGTATGCTAATGGCCTTCCTGGTTTCATGGAAATTTTCCAAAACATGACTTGACCATGTTTGGCTAAGAGTAGCTTCATGTAATCTGCTTCGCCCACTGAAACACCGCCGCTGGTAATCACTACGTCAGCCTGCTTGGCTGCTGATAGTAGCGTACATTCCAGCAATTCTGGGTCATCAGAAATCGCGCCCATGTCGATGATTTCAATACCCAAACGACTTAACATACCGTATAGCGTATATCGATTGCTGTCGTAGACTTGACCTATTTTTAAATTTTCGCCAAGGCTTGCCAATTCATCACCAGTAGAAAAAAAGGCTACCTTAAGTCTGCGGTAAACTTTGATTTCACTAATGCCGAGTGATGCAGTTAGACCTAAATCAGCTGCCTGCATCAGGTGTCCGGTAGTTAATACACTTTGACCTACTTGTAAATCTTCGCCAGCATAGCGTACGTTCATTTTAGGCTTGGGGGTTTCAGTAAAAGTGATATAGTCGCCGTCGACTTTTATTCTTTCCTGCATAACGACCGTATCTGTGCCTTCAGGCATCATGCCGCCAGTCATAATCCGAACGCACTGGCCGAGCGCCACTTTTTTATCAAAAGTTTTTCCAGCTAAAACTGTACCAATGATGATTAACTTTGTAGTTTGATTAATATTGATATCAGCTGCATTGAAAGCGTAACCATCCATTGCTGAGTTGTCATAATTGGGGACATTTATCGATGATAAAATATTGCTGGCCAATATACGTCCGATACTTTCCCGTATTGGTAAAACTTCAGTTTCATCTACAGGGTTTAAAAACTGCTTGATAAATAAACGAGCTTTTTCTACAGGCATAGCGTCTGGGTCGTAGTCGTCCATGCGACTGGCATTTGAAATTAATTGAGAAAGTGAGTGCGCCATAATTGTTTTGCAGTAAGCATGTGTGGAGTTAGTGAGACATCTTTAATTCTAACTTAGCTAACTCTTCTAAAGTATTTAAGTTGATAAATGCGTCCGCACAGTCGCTAAAATCTACCTCAATATAATTTAAACTTTTTTGCCAAGTAATTACTCGACGATTCCCTTTTTCTAAATATGCGGTTAGTGAAGGCAGCACATTTTTTTTGCATAAACAAAATACGGGATGTGTATTGCTACCACTACTCGCTACTGCAATTTCAGCGTTGTTTTTGATTAAAGCAATCATGAGACGCTGTACTAAATCTAACGGCAATAAAGGTGAGTCGCAAGGTGCGGTGAGTATGTAATCGTGCTTGGCATAGTGTAAACCTAAGCTAATGCCAGCCAAAGGCCCTAGAAAGTCTTTAGTGCTATCTTGGTGTACGACGTAACCTAATGCTTGATATTGTGTAATTTGACGATTGGCATTAATGATAATTTCATTTACTTGTGGTATTAAACGATCAATTACGTGTTGAATGAGTGGTTTTTGATGTAGGTGCATTAAGCCTTTATCTACGCCGTTCATCCGCGTGGCCCGCCCGCCGGCGAGAATGATAGCTGTGATTTGCATAATACTTTAATCAGGTGAATTAAGTTTCAATGACTTGGAGGATACGCAGTCAAGAGCATGCTAGCTAAAGTTTTATAGGCAGTTAAATCGACATTGCATTTCGGACATACGCTCATTATCAATTTATCCGCCAGTATGTGACATAAAGCGGATTACTGCTGGTTTTGCTCGGCGTAAATCAAAATCATGCCCTTTCGGCTTAATTGCCATGCTGGCCAAAATTGCTTCAATGACTGGCTGATCATGATGTGGATTGTCACGTAAAAGGGGCATTAAATCTATTTTATCTTCCTGGCCTAGGCACAAGTACAACTCACCTTTGCAGGTGATGCGCACACGGTTGCAGTGCTCACAAAAATTATGACTATGTGGCGAAATAAAACCTATTTTTGTGCTGGTATTTGCTACGCGCCAATAACGTGCGGGCCCCCCGGTAGTCTCAGTACTGGCAATAAGTTGATATTCATTTTGGAGTATTTTTAATGTTTCTTGGTTGCTACAGAATGTTGACTCTCTATCGTGGCTTATATCGCCCAGTGGCATTTCTTCAATAAATGAAATATCAATAGCTTGGTCAATGGCAAATTTTACAAGGGCTAGTGCTTCGTCATCGTTCACACCACGCATCAGCACTGTGTTTAGTTTGATGTTTTCAAAACCAACATTTTTTGCAGCATGTATGCCGCGTAACACTTTATCAAGCTCGCCAGTACGAGTGATTTTTTTAAAGCGCGTCGCATTTAAGCTATCTAGACTGATGTTGATGCGTTTGACACCTGCATTTCTCAAATTATTTGCTTGAAGCTCCAATTGACTTCCGTTGGTAGTGAGCACTAACTCATTTAAGTTTTCTAGTTTGCCTATTTCTTCAAACAGCCATAATGCATTTTTTCTAACTAGAGGCTCGCCACCGGTAATTCGAACTTTACTTACCCCTAAAGCGACAAATATTTTGACCAACCTTGCACATTCCTCAAGCGTCAGTACTTCATGTCGCGGCAAGAAAGCCATCTCTTCTGCCATGCAATACACGCATCTAAAATCACAGCGATCTGTGATGGATAGGCGAATATAGTCAACAGTACGACCAAATTGATC
>CAILFU010000056.1 GCA_903833595.1 uncultured Pseudomonadota bacterium | reverse complement strand
TGGCCCAAAGCACTCATAAACCTCTGAAAAGTGCCTGCTTAAAAGCAGTCTGTGACGATAATTAACTGCTATTTTTTAAATAGCTACCGTGAATTTGCAAAACATAAATCATCATATAAGCATCCTAATACAGAATATTAGTTATTTAATGCAAAGCAGCCTCAAACTGATCAATCGGTACGGGCTTACCAAACAAATATCCTTGGAAATAATTACAGCCTATATCCGCCAGATGCTGACGTTGCGCTTTTGTTTCCACGCCCTCAGCAAGCACTCTAATCTGCAAGGCCTCCGCCATAGCTATGATGGCACGAACAATGCCTTGCTCATTAACACTTTCAACAACGTCCCGCACAAAAGTCCGATCAATTTTTAATTGATATACAGGAAGCCTTTTAAGGTATTGTAACGAGGAGTATCCGGTACCAAAATCATCTAATTCAAAGTAAATACCAAGCTCACTTAATTTATTCATGGTCTCAATAGCGCCATTAATATCGCTAATTAACATACCTTCGGTTAATTCAAATCTGAGCTTACTTGGGTTAATCGTATGATGCCGAATCGTCATTTTTAATTTTTCCACGAAATTCTCTGCACGAAATTCTTTGGCACTAATATTCACGGATAGGCTAAGTGTGCGCGTTAATTCATTTCCTTCCCATTGTTTAAGCTGTGCACAAGCCGCATCTATTACCCAATCGCCAATCGATATAATCGCCTGACTTTCCTCGGCAATGGGTATAAAGTCAGCCGGTGAAATATAGCCTTTTGTTGGATGTAGCCAACGCAGTAAAGCCTCTGCACCGACCGGCGCTCCATTATCATCCACTTGTACTTGATAATACAATTCAAACTGATGTTGCAAGATAGCCTCTTTTAAGTCGCGCTTAATTTCCGCCTGTGCATTGATAATCGTCTGCATAATGGGATCGAAAAAGAATAGAACATTACGGCCACTATCTTTAGCTTTATACAAAGCGATATCGGCTTGCTTTAGAACATCGATTGAATCAGCGTTTGATTGGAAAATGGTAGCGCCGATACTGGTTGAGCATAAGTCATCTCTTCCTTTAATCTTATAGGGTACATTCAATGAGTATAAAATTCTCTTAGCAATTATTTCCGCCTCTATAACTGCCTCAGATTCCTGGTGATTTAGACTTTGCAGAATCACCACAAATTCATCCCCACCTATACGAGATACTGTGTCTATAGCTCGGACGGAATCGACGATACGGACAGCGGCTTGCTGTAACAATAAATCTCCGGAGTCATGGCCGTAAGAATCATTAATCGCTTTGAAATTATCAAGATCCAAAAACAAGAGTGCACCATGATTACCAGTACGCTCATTTGAATGTAGCGATTGTGCCAACCTATCTAGCAAAAGCCGTCGATTAGGCAAACCAGTTAATGGGTCAAAAAATGCTAATTGTTTAATCTCTTCTGAGTCTGCAACCCTTTTTGTAATATCAGTCATTGAGGCCACGTAGTTAATCGTTTTTCCGTCGCTATCTTTAATAATAACAATGGCGAGATTTTCCGGGTAAATTTCACCCGTCTTGCGACGATTCCAGACTTCACCATCCCATTTACCATTGGCAAGCAAGCTTTTCCACATTTCGGTGTAAAAACTTGCATCATGACGCCCAGAACTTAAGAATCGTGGATTACGCCCTAATACTTCCTCAGCAGAATAACCGGTGATGTTGCTGAATGCCTGATTTGTTTTAATAATTAGGCCATTTTCATCACAAATAATGATGCCTTCTTGCAAGTTGAAAGAGCTCGCTAGAACGCGTAGTTGATTTTGATTTTGCTCGACTTCCTGATCTTTTGAATGCAAAAGTTTAATTAAAAAAACTGATGCAATTCCAAGAACCGCAGTTACAAAAATAAAGAGGAATATAATTTTCTGAATTAATTGCTTATTGAAATCAGCCTCCATTTGTTGAGCCTCTTTAAATACAGTATCCGCCTTCTTCTCTGAGTCTTTTATAATGTACGTTGCTTTTTGATCTAACTCTTCAAAACTTACTGTTAAGTAATCAGCCAACCAAATATGGGCTTCATTGTACTGTCGTACTTCCATAAGGCGGTCAAACAGAAGCTCGTTATTTTTCCACTGCTTGGTAGCTTCTCGCACCTCTTGAACTTTAGATTTTTCTCCTAAATAAGCGCCTTCTATTTTACTCAGCCTGTCACCTAGCAAAGCTTCAACATTTTGTCTTTCATACTTAAAACCTTTATCTCTAGAGAGAAGTAGCGCTTCTAGATTGCCGTTTTGTACTTGACGTACTATTGATTGGAATTCGAGCGCATCTGCATATACATTAAACGGGTGCTCATAAAGCACACTGGTCTGATTGCTTAGTTGGCGAATATTTTTAATCGCAAAAACGCTAAAAAAGTATAAGCCAACTATAAACAGAAAATAGGCCAATGCTAATGTGGTCAATATTTTATGGTAAGGCTTAATGTAACTTTTGTATAACATTTAGCAAACCCTCTAAACGCCTAATGAATCAATAATTAGACCAACATAAATTACCACGCCCTGCTAAAGGACTGTTAGATGAGATATCTTACCACTTAAGTATCAATTACGAAAAACAGCCTATCAATTGATAGGCTGTTTTTAACTGAGTTCTCTCCACCAAAGCTAACGACTACATCAGGTAAGGCAGAAAAATAAGCGCTCTACTAAACACACTATTTCAGCACAAATTCCTTAGGTAATAATACCCAGATTTTGCCTGCTTGTTTCATAGCACCCGCTTTGGCGCCGGCATCTACACCTGCACCCCAAAAAAAGTCAGCCCGTATGCCCCCTTTAATTGCACCCCCAGTATCTTGGGCCATCATCAAGCGCTTCAAGGGTTTTGTGCTATTAGGTTCTGTAGTAGATAAGAATACTGGCGCGCCTAAGGGCACGAACTTAGGGTCAACTGCCACTGCACGCTCTGCCAAAATGGGCACGCCTAAAGCGCCTAATGGGCCCGGTAAGCCAGCTGGCAATTCTCTAAAAAAAACATAGCTTGGGTTGTTATTCAGCAACTCTCGAAGCTTACTTGGGTTATTTTTGACCCAGTTTTTAATGCCATTCATAGACGCATTAGCGCTTGTTAGCTCACCACGTTCAATTAAAAGGCGACCTATTGAGTTATAAGTATGGCCATTTTGATCCGCATAGCCGACATGCACCTGCTCACCACTGTCTAACTGAACTAAACCAGAACCTTGGATTTGTAGAAAAAATACATCAATGATGTCATCAATATAAATAAACTCTCGGCCTTTAATGGGTGATGCATCCGCCTCAATTTCTGCTCGGTTGTAATAAGGCACCAACTTGTTGCCTACCATCCTACCCCGTACACGCTTATATTTAAGATCAGGAAATAGGCTATCTAGCTCTACCGTCACCAAGTCACTAGGCGTTGCGTATAAAGGGTTTGAGTATTTAGCAGATTTTGTACGGCTGCCTTTTAAGATTGGCTCATAATAACCTGTAATTAAACCGCTATCAGCACCGTCAATATTAGTAGTTTTATAGACCGAAAAGTTTTGTTTGAAATAAGACAGTATCGCTTCCGCATCGGGCTTATTCATTGTTTGGCTATTCAACTGCGTTGCTTCACCACAAACTCTTTGCCACATCGGTTTGTTGACTAATGCTGTGCAGCTTTGCATCCAAGCAGGCCAAGCCAAACTTAAGTTATCTTCTGGTGTATTACGTTGACCTAAGCCATCAACCTCTTCCCACTTAGCCGGTCTTAACAATCCGTATTCTGCCACTTTCAAGTCTGCCGGCTTAGGCTCTGCGATTTTCGGCTCTACAACTGGCTGGCCAATTTGGGCTGGCACTGTACATTTATCAGCAGTGTTCTCTGCGCTTTTACTTTCATCACACTTACATTCAGCACTTGGGGGCTGAGGTGCATTTGATTTTAAATTGATGAGCGTACAAGAAGATAAACTCACGCATGCCCATATCGCTAATAAAACTAATGTTATTTTTTTAATCAATTGATTGTCTTCAGATAAATGGATGGCGTTTAAACCTAATGTAAAACTCGGGGCATATTGAGTACAAAAGTTGGAACAACAGCATCAAACTGCGTGCCATCATCTGCCACCATTTGGTAACTACCGTGCATTTTACCCATAGGTGTATTCAACACCGTGCCACTGGTATATTCGAAAAACTGTCCAGGATTGAGCAAAGGCTGAGCGCCCACAACGCCCAAGCCTCTCACTTCTTGCTCATCACCATTGACCTCATTAATAATCCAATGTCGACTGATTAATTGTGCTGCCACATTACCTGTATTGATAATTTTAACGTGGTAAGAAAATGCGTAACGATTATGTTCAACATCTGATTGATCGGGCAGAAATTCCGCTTCAACCGTCACTGTGCACTCATAATGTTTAGCGGCAGCTGTCATTATTTGATGAGGCCAGTTGTAGGTGAACTTGGGCTTGCAGAATACAGTTTTTTTGGCATACGGCCTGCAAGATAAGCTTCACGACCGGCTTCTACAGCTTTTTTCATGGCGCTTGCCATAAGCACGGGGTCGCGTGCGGCAGCAATTGCCGTATTCATTAACACGCCTTGGCAACCCAACTCCATGGCAATTGCGGCATCAGATGCGGTACCAACGCCCGCATCTACCAATACAGGAATATTGGCATTTGCAATGATGATTTGTAAATTCCATGGGTTTAAAATACCCATACCCGAGCCTATTAATGAGGCGAGTGGCATGACTGCACAACAGCCAATGTCCTCTAATTGCTTCGCAATAATAGGGTCATCTGAGCAATACACCATCACATCAAAACCATCTTTTACTAATACCTTTGCGGCAGCGATTGTTTCTATCATGTTAGGGTAAAGCGTATTAGGATCTCCTAGCACCTCCAACTTCACTAGCTTGTGACCATCTAATAACTCACGCGCTAAGCGCAAAGTACGTACAGCATCATCAGCAGAATAACATCCGGCAGTATTGGGTAAGTAGGTGAATTCTTCCGGAGGTAAAAAATCTAGCAATGAAGGCTCGCCAGCTGTTTGGCCAATGTTAGTTCGGCGTATCGCCACTGTAACAATCTCTGCACCACTCGCATCTATCGCCGCACGGGTTTGAGCAAAATCTTGATATTTACCAGTCCCTACCAATAAACGTGACTGATAGGTTTTGCCTGCAATTTTTAATAAATCTGACAAGTTGTTATCCTTTAATTACTTTTTTAATGACCATTCAACTAGATGCTATTCGGAAATTATCCGCCACCCACTGCACCTACAATTTCCAACTGATCGCCTTCTACAAGTTGTGTCACTGAAAACTGGCTACGCGGCACAATTTCACCATTACACTCAATAGCCAAGCGTTTGCCTTCTAAATTAAGACTGGCCACTAAATTCTCTACTGATAAAGTGATGACGTCAAAATTACGTGGTTTACCGTTGATAGTCAGTTGCATTGCGTGAATTTAATTGACAATTTAAAGTACCATTTTACGAAAATAATAGGGGCATTAGCAAACCTTATCTCAGCTATTTACCTGTAAGCGCTATATCATCTAAAATTATCTTCAACGTTGTACAATATACAAAAATGCTTGCAATCAGTTTGCATTGCATCTACTAAAATAGTATTCATTTAGAAAGTCCAACATGAACCTACAAAGCAATATCGCAGACATTAATACCCCTACCGGAATTATGCGCACTTATATTCATCGCCCTATAGATAAAGCTAAAAGCGATAATAAGTATCCGACCATTTTATTTTATTCAGAAATTTTTCAGCAAACGGGGCCCATTGAAAGTGCCGCTAAAATTATGGCAAGTCATGGTTATGTCGTGCTCGTACCTGAAGTTTTTCATGAGCATAATCCAATAGGCACGGTATTAGGCTATGACGATGCTGGTCGTGATAAAGGCAATGCCGACAAAGCGGCAAAAGATGTGCAAGGTTACGATACCGATAATGCGGCAATGATTGCCTTTGCCAAACAACAAACTTGGTATAACGGTAGCGTTGGCGCCATGGGGTTTTGTATAGGTGGTCATTTGGCCTTTCGCGCCGCCTTGCAACCAGAAATAAAAGGCACTGCTTGCTTTTATGCCACAGATTTACATGCACTCACCATCCCAAATAAACCAGGTCAACATAGCATGGAGCGCCTTAAAGATATTTCAGGCGAAATGTTAATGATTTGGGGTAAGCAAGATACGCATATTCCTGCTGCCGGAAGAACCGAGGTTTATAACAAAATGGCAGCCGCTAATCTCACATTTACTTGGCATGAATTTAATGCCCAGCATGCCTTTATGCGCGATGGTGATGATCGTTATGATGCCCAAACGGCGCTAATATGCTATCAGCTCGCATTGAATTTATTTAGCCGAACACTTTAACTCGCGATATGCTTTGCCTGCTAACCAAAAATCTCAGGAACCATCTTCATTTAAACCGGTCATTCATTAGTAAAAATTTTATGTTTTGGAGCTTTTAATGAAACGCATTCTTTATTTTTTAGCGACTAATCTTGCGATTTTAGTAGTGCTTTCTATCACCATGCGCATCCTTGGCGTGGAGCCCTATCTTAATGCTAGCGGGCTCAATTTAGGCAACTTACTCGCCTTTGCTGCCATCATGGGTTTTGGTGGTTCATTTATCTCACTGGCAATGTCTAAATGGTCAGCTAAACGCATGTCTGGCGCGGTAGTGATTCTGGAGCCACGAACGCTGACAGAAATTTGGCTTATTAAAACAGTTCGTATACAGGCCGATATCGTCGGCATCCAGATGCCCGAGGTGGCTATATTTGACTCCGATGAAGTGAATGCTTTTGCTACGGGCATGTCCAAAAATAGCTCGTTGGTAGCGGTTTCTTCTGGGTTACTCAATAAAATGAGTAAAGATGAAGCAGAGGCAGTGCTAGCACATGAAGTATCGCATATTGCCAATGGCGACATGGTCACACTCACCTTGATTCAAGGTGTAGTGAATACCTTTGTGATGTTTTTATCACGTGTGATTGGGTACACGGTGGACAAGGTTATTTTTAAAACTGAAAAGGGCGCAGGGCCAGCATTTTTTATTACCATGATTATCGCCGAACTGCTGTTGGGCATATTAGCGTCTATTATTGTGATGTGGTTCTCTCGTCAACGCGAGTTTCGTGCAGACGCAGGTGCCGCTAGGTTATCTAGTGCTAAAAAAATGATTTCAGCATTGGAACGCCTACAAGCAGAACACGAACCTTCAGTGCTGCCTAAACAAATGGTAGCCTCTGGTATTTCTAGTGGCGGTACCACAAGCTTCACACGCCTATTTGCTAGCCATCCAGACTTAAGTGAGCGGATTGCCGTTTTAAGAACGCTTTAATACACACAAGATTCACAGACAATAAAAAGGGCAGAATTTCTGCCCTTTTTTACTACACTGTTACTTTAGTTAAATTTCCAGCTGAGGGCGACCTGCTTCTGGCCAATCCAAATGGTAGAACTG
>CAILFU010000055.1 GCA_903833595.1 uncultured Pseudomonadota bacterium | reverse complement strand
TATTACTTTTAAAGCAATCCAAGCCGCTGAGCGTTCGCCACTGGCGGAGCGTAGCGAAAACTTTGATATGTTGAGTGTTTATCAAGCTTATGCATTATTGGCCTATGCATTCTTTACCACACCCTTAGCGCAAGAAAATATTGCGCCAAATCTACCTGTGGCGCAAATTACCATTGCTAAAACTTTGTTTGCTGGTTTGCCAGATGCAGAGTTGCTTGAGATTATTGAATCTGGCTTTCATAAATTTCAATTGATAGGCGATGCCGAAGCTGAGCATTGGGCCGAATTTAGAGAAAATCTAGACAAGCTGACAGTGGCGTTTGTGATTGCTGGCACTGATGATGAAAGTCCGCACGACAAAGACGAAGTGGCGCCACTATTCGGCCAGTTATTAAGTCAGTTGTGTGAGGCGTTTGATCAAGTATAAATCTTACTTTCCTAATCTAAGGCTATGGCGCTATCACTGCCAAGGCAACTTTACTTTTGACTAATGGCAGCGCTGTTCGTGTTGGGTATAATTTCGACTGAGGCGTTGTCTTGATTATCTGTCTCATAGAGAATCATAATCGAGACGCGACGATTTTTAGCACGCCCGACTGGCGTTTCGTTGTCAGAAATAGGCTGTGCAGAACCAAACCCTAAGGCGCTAAGCCTTTTTTCTGCAATGCCTGTGTCACTTAGCATCCTGACTACACTACTCGCGCGGGTTGCTGAAAGCTCCCAGTTTGAGAAAAATGTAGCATTGTGAATGGCAATGTTGTCGGTGTGACCTTCAACTTGAATGTGGCGTTGGTTATCTTTTAGCATTTCGGCAATTTCATTAATGACATGAGTTGCAGTCATGGCTAATTCTGCCGAACCTTGGCTAAATAACAGGCTGTCATTAATGTCGATGCGGATGCCACGATTGTTTTGCATCACGCGTACTTTACCTACACTGATGAGCGGGGAGAGTTTGTTTGAAAGGTCAATGCCCATATTGGTCATTGATTCTCGTTCTCTGCGCATTTTTTCATTGTACAGATGGGTGAGCGGTAGCGGTTTGACGAGATTCATCGGTTGATTTTTTTGTTGACTGATCGTCCCTGCATTTTGATCATTCATTTTTAGGTGATTGGACGATTTGTCACCAGTAAATGCACCGCCCATCGCGGTTGCAAGCTTGTCATATTTACCTAGATTCACTGAAGAAATTGAATACATCACCACAAAGAATGCGAATAGCAAGGTGATGAAGTCGGCATATGAAACAAGCCAGCGATCCGGGCTCTCTTCATCATCTTCAAGGGGTTTTCTTCTAATCATATTTGCTTAGCTGGTATGTTATTAACGTAGGTAAGAAAGTAGGCGTTCTTCAACAATTCTTGGGTGATCACCGCTGGCAATAGAAGACCAAGCATTTAACAGCATTTCGCGACGCATCATTTCATTTTGGATCAATACTTTTAGTTTATTAGAAATAGGTAAGAAAATGAGATTGGCCAAACCTACGCCATAGATAGTAGACACAAAAGCGACGGCAATACCGCTACCTAGCATGTTCGGGTCGGATAGATTCTCCATGACATGAATTAAACCAAGTACCGCGCCTAGAATCCCTACTGTTGGGGCATAACCGCCAGCAGCATTCCATATTTTTGCGGCGTTGCGTTGCTCTATTTCATAAAAATGCATGTCAATCGCACAAATTTGCCTTAATTTTTCAGGCGGTGTGCCATCTATCATTAACTGAAGTCCTTTTTTTATGAAGGGATCTGTTTCCTTTTTTAAGAAAGGTTCCAACATAAAAACACCTTGTTTACGGGCAAAATTGCTCCATAAGTTTATTCGATTAGCGATGTCTAATCTGTCATCAATCGGCGTGATAAACACTTGCCGCACCATTAATACGCCGGCGATAAAGCTTGCCGTGTTGGTTTGCAATAACACCGCACCAAAGGTGCCACATACCACAATGATAAAAGCCGCAGGTTGTACCAACGAGCTTATTTGCCCGCCCTCTACGGCTTGCCCCAATAAAATGCCAATGATGGCAATTACAATGCCGCTTAAGCTACTCCAGTCCATGATTTCTCTTTTAGGTTTGCACGCAGCCTAGCTACAGCTTGGCTATGTAATTGACTAATACGTGATTCAGAAACACTCATCACAGCGCCTATTTCTTTAAGGTTAAGCTCTTGTTCGTAATACAAACTCATTAATATTTTTTCACGTTCTGGTAGCGCATCAATCGCATCAATGAGCGCATCTCTAAAGTCACTCTCTAACAGGCCTTTAATCGGGTCGCTTGAATGATCAGTTTGAAACCGATCAAGAAAATGTTCGCTATTATCAGCGTCATGGAAATCTTCGTAGTAGACCAATTGATGGCCGCTACAATCTCCCAGCATCACATAGTAGTTTTCTAAGGTCAGTTGAAGTTTCTTGGCAACATCACTTTCTGTAGGCGGTTTACCTAAC
>CAILFU010000054.1 GCA_903833595.1 uncultured Pseudomonadota bacterium | reverse complement strand
CATTCAAAATCCAAATAAAATTAATTACTTAGGTGAAGATAGTACAGTTGTATTGAAGCGTGGATTAGATGGACACTATCGTACTGAGGCGCTTATCAATGGAGAAGCAGTGAATGTTTTAGTTGATACTGGCGCGACAGGTGTAGCTATTTCACAAAGTATTGCGGATAAACTTAATCTTAAAAGTATAGATGCGATACGTACCAATACAGCTAATGGCGACAGTGTCGGCTATATGGTGCGCTTAGAGTCCGTGAAAGTAGGAGGCGTCATCGCACACAATGTGGCCGCCATGATTGCACCTGGCTTAGATGGTGATGCATTACTAGGCATGTCATTTCTAGGCCGTATGGATGTTAGGTTATTTAACGGTGAAATGACTATTAAACAGATTGAAAATTAATGCTTAAGTTTTCCTAGTGTATTAAGTAATTACCGTGGGTGTGTCGCGCCCAGTTTTTTCTTTTAATTGTGAAATCAGCAACGCAATTTGTATCATCTCAGCCAAAGCCACTTGTGCATCTAAATGATGTTTACGGCTGTCAGGCTCAAATGCTTCTAAATAGATGCGGATGGTTGCACCCTCAGTCCCTGTCCCTGAAAGTCTAAAGACGATGCGTGAGCCGTCTTCAAACAAAATTCGTATGCCTTGATTATGACTAATAGACCCATCAATCGAATCCAGATAGCTAAAATCATCGCAAGTTTTAACGCTGTACGAACCAAAAGTTTGGCCCGGTAGGCTTTCAAACTGTGCTTTGATGTGTTGAATTACACTATTGGCGGCATCTGTGGGGATTGTTTCATAATCATGGCGAGAATACACGTTACGGCCAAATTCTGCCCAATGTGCCATCAGAATAGCTTCCACACTCTGTGCCTGACCACAGGCATCAGCTTTGGCGGCCAGTACATTTAGCCAAAATAATACGGCCCATAACCCATCTTTTTCACGTACGTGACTTGAGCTGGTACCAAAGCTTTCTTCACCACACAGCGTCACCTTGCCGGCATCCATTAAATTGCCAAAAAATTTCCAACCCGTAGGTGTTTCATAGCAAGGGATATTTAATTTAGCTGCAACACGATCAACCGCACCACTGGTGGGCATAGAGCGTGCAACTCCGGCAATACCTGTTGCATAAGCAGGCACTAATGTTGCATTTGCCGCGAGCACAGCTAGGCTATCAGAAGGCGTTACAAAGAAATTTTTACCCAGTATCATATTGCGATCGCCATCGCCATCTGACGCTGCGCCGAAATCTGGTGCGCGATCACCGGCATACATAATCTTCACTAAATCTTCTGCGTAAGTTAAGTTGGGGTCCGGGTGCCCGCCATTAAAATCTTCTGAAGGCACACAGTTCATTAAGCTAGTGATAGGCGCCCCAAGTCTATTTGTAAATATCTCCTGTGCATAAGGCCCAGTCACCGCATGCATGGCATCAAATTGCACTTTAAAGCCACTCGCTAATAATTTTTTAATGGCTGTAAAATCAAATAATTCCTGCATTAAATCAGCGTAATCTTGCACCGCATCAATTATTTTTACAGTAAATTTGCCGTCATCAAAAATCGTTTCACCAATATGATCAATATCAATTTCCGGTAAATCAGCAATTTTATAGTGAGTAATGAGTTTACTTTTTGCAAACACGTCATCTGTAATTTTTTCCGGCGCTGGGCCACCATTACTAATGTTATATTTAATTCCAAAGTCACCATTGATGCCGCCTTGATTATGGCTAGCAGACAATACCATGCCACCATAAGTGTGGTATTTACGGATGATATGGGAAGCAGCGGGGGTAGATAAGATGCCTGCCTGCCCAACTAAAACCCGAGCAAAACCATTGGCAGCAGCCATTTGTATAATCGTTTGAATTGCTGGGCGATTGTAATAGCGGCCATCCCCACCCACCGTTAGTGTGGCGCCTGCTGGCACTTTAAGCGTATCAAAAATACTTTGTACAAAGTTCTCTAAATAGCCTGGCTGTTGAAATACTTTAACTTTTTTTCGTAAGCCAGAAGTGCCTGGCTTTTGATCATTAAATGCGCTGGTTGGCTTGCTAATGATTTTCATCACTTTTTCTCTTTATGAATAGTTTCATACAATATAAATGATGTTTACTGCATCATCAACCATTCTAATTAAACATTTGCTAAATGCTACTGATACTAATAATTTCGTGATTAATTAAAATGAAAATAACTGAATTAAAAATTCGGTCTCATCTATAAGTGGAATACTTGAGGTATCATTAAAGTATTAGAGAATTGTCCGACAGTTGGATGAATGAAATAAAAGACTTTGTAAATGACCAACTTGCCATATGTATTGATGAAACTCCGTCTGGGAATACAACTACCAGGCTTTTTTTTGTTATTATTCCTCTCATTATTTGCGAGCAATTCAGCTTATGCGCTCACACCTGATAGCCAAACCAATCTCCAAGTAGTAAGCCCTTCTCCAGTCGCACAAATTCAAAAACCCACACTCATCGTGGGGAGTGAGCAAGATTTCCCGCCTTTTGCCACAGGATTGACTGACGAGACTGCGGGTGGCTTTACCGTTGAGTTGTGGAAAGCAGTAGCGGCAGAGGCTGATTTAAATTACAGCATCCGCGTGCGGCCTTTTCATGAACTTCTTCAAGATTTCAAAGCAGGAAAAATTGATGTTTTGATTAATCTTGCAGTATCAGAACAGCGACATGAGTTCGCTGATTTTACTGTACCGCACGTGGTTGTGCATGGTGCGATTTTTGTGCGTAAGGGTGAAACCAGTATACGTTCTGAAAATGACTTTGCTGGCAAATCTATTATCGTCTTGAGTGCTGACTTAGCACATGACTATGCGCTATCCAAGGGATGGAAAAAGCAGTTGGTGTTAGTCAACACTGCAGAAGAGGGCTTACGTTTGCTGGCATCAGGTAAACACGACGCTATGCTATTAAGCAAGCTGACTGGGATGCAGACTATTCAATCAACAGGATTAAATAATATAGAGGCACTCAAAACCAAGGCGGGGTTCTCACAGAAGTTCTCGTTTGCCGTGCAAAAGGGGCAAGCTGACTTATTACATAAAATCAATGAAGGATTAGCGGTTACTAAAGCTAATGGCGTTTATAACACTATTTATGAAAAATGGCTTGGGATCTATGACGTAAAAGAAATTACGTTTCTTGATTTTATAAAATACCTTATTCCTATTCTTATAATATTTATTAGCATTTTGGTTTATTCTTTAAATTTAACTAAACGTGAAAATGAAGACAAAAAAGCCCTATTTCATATGAACCCTAACGCCATTGTTGTCATTGATAACAATAGTAAGGTCTCTGACATCAATCCGGCTTTTGGTCAGATGTTTAATACCAAGGAATCTACGCTCATTGGGCTGACTGAGCTAGAATTTGATCGTTATATTCAAGCAAAATGTACCGGTGAAGACCCTTACCTAGCCACATCTAACTTGCCTATTATTGCTGATTTGAAAGCTAAGCAAACTGTTGCATCAATTAACAACCATGAATTAACCTTTACCATTCAGTCCGAGGGCATTAAGGTTATTGCGCGTAGCTATGTAGATTGCAATATCACTCGCATCAGCCGCATCATACACTTTCAAGACATTACCGAAAGATCCCATGTTGATAGAATGAAATCGGAATTTATTGCGACTGCCGCCCATGAGCTTAGAACACCGATGACCACGATATTTGGCTACGCAGAGTTATTAAAAGACATGCCGCTTGATGCAGAAATGCAAAAAGAGATGATCACCACGATTTATGGACAATCAGAAGCTATGATTGTGCTTTTAAATGACATTCTAGATATGGCAAAACTGGAGGCGCAGGCGGCTAATCTTTATCAGATGAAGATTCAGCCCATCGGACCGATATTAGCAGCGCTTACCGATACATTTATTACGCCAGATAACCACAATAAAGTCGTGCTTGAAATGAGCCCAAATCTGCCGGATGTCAATATCGATAAAACTAAAATTGAACAAGCCATTAAGAACTGTTTAAGTAATGCCTATAAATTCTCGCCGAATAATAGTGAGATCAATATGCGGGTGAGCGAAGTCATGCGTGAGGGAATGCCTCATCTGCTCATTGCCATTCAAGACCATGGCATTGGTATGACCCATGAACAGTTGAATCGTGTTTATGAGCGGTTTTACCGTGCAGATCAATCAGGCAGCGTGCCTGGTACAGGTTTAGGCATGGCGATAATGAAAGACATTATCACTCATCATGGTGGCACGATAGAGGTGACAAGTGAGTATGGGGTAGGCACAAAGGTGATGTTGTATTTGCCTGTTGCTTAAAGCGCATCACATTTCACCTAGCTTCATGTCTAAGGCTAAAATACAAAACGCCCGATGCTAGGCATCAGGCGTTTTAATATGGGTCAATGCAGCTAACTAAGCGTCAGTCTACTTGACTAATAGGTTAGTGCCTTAATTATAACCAGTAGACAAAAACAAATAGACCTAACCAAACGACATCGACAAAGTGCCAATACCAAGCAACACCCTCAAATCCAAAATGATGCTCAGGTGTGAAATGACCTTTCATGCAACGCAGTAAAATCACAATGAGCATGATTGTACCTAACATTACGTGAAAACCGTGAAAGCCTGTGAGCATAAAGAAGCTAGCGCCATAAGCCCCAGATCTTAGCGTTAAGCCCATTTCAGTATAGGCTTCATGATATTCTGTTGCCTGACATACCAAGAATGCAATACCTAGCGCTACCGTCAGTGCCATACCAATAATGAGTTGTTTACGATTGTTTTTAATTAAACCCCAATGCGCCCAAGTAATCGTAGCACCCGATGATAGTAATAATGCAGTGTTGATGGCTGGTAGACCCCATGCTGCCATTGGATGCAACGTGCCTGGTTTGAATTCACCTGACACAGTCATGCCACCAGGACCTGTTGATGGCCATGTGCCTAAAAAGTCTTTATACGGGGTGATGTCTAAATCATAACCCCCTAATTCTGGCACTGAAAGTACGCGCATATAAAACAGCGCACCGAAAAAGGCCGCAAAGAAAGCAACTTCTGAGCAAATAAATACAATCATGCCAATACGGAATGACTTATCTTCCCAGCCTTTAAATTGGCCAGTAACACTTTCTGTAATGACAGCACCCATCCACTTAAATACCATGCTTAAAATAAGAATGGCACCTAAAATCATCATCCATTTACCAGGCGCTTGCAAATAAGCGAGATCTTTACTTTTATCCGTCGCTACGCTGAAAATGAAACCAGAGGCTAATGATAGTAAGCCGGCAGCAATAACTGCTGGGTAAATACTACCGTGCGGTACGTAATACTGATTGTTCGAATGTGTCGCCATGCAATAACTCCTGTGCATTTTATAATTAAATTCAAATGGCTAAAATTCAGCCATTACCTCACCTTAAACCACTGCCTACATTAACACGTGTTACTTTATTTAACTGCTGGAAAAAATGAATAAGACAACGTCATGTCAGATACATCTTTTGGCAAATCTGGACTTACAAAAAAGCGTAGTGGCATTGCTCTTTCTTCACCAGGCTTAAGTGATTGCCTAATAAAACAAAAGCACTCAATTTTTTTAAGGTTAGCTGCTGCAATGCCTGGTGTAACGCTCGGTATTGCTTGACCTACTACCACCTCATTAGTCGTATTTTTTGCAACAAAAATCACTGTTTCTATTTGCCCAGGATGCACTCTAACACTCGTCGTTTTAGGGTAGAAATTCCAACCTAACCCTGACATTACGCTAGAAGTAAACTGTACATTTACCCATCTTGTATTATCTATTTTTGCCTTAGCAAGTACCGTCGCAGTGTTTTGCGTCTTGCCATTTAAGCCAGTCATACTGCATAAAACGTTGTAAATAGGCACAAGCGCAAAAGCAAACAATAAAGAACCAAGGAGCATCCATAAAAGCTTGCGTATTAAACGTTGGTTTTTTAAATCAAGTTGCTCTTTAGCGGTTAATACTTTACTTTCGTTTACTGATGCCATATTGCAAACATAGACACTACATACCAAGCTAAAGCAATGCCCCCTAATACCAAGGCTATTTTTTTGTTACTGATTTTTATATTTTTTACTGACTTATCCATATTTACCCAAATTAAGCTCGGCTTAAATATCAAGCCGAGTTTTTGTCATTATTTAACTGTTGGTTGCTCAGTAAAGCTATGGTATGGCGGTGGAGAAGGTAATGTCCACTCTAAACCTTGCGCGCCTTCCCAAACTTGAGCTGTTGCTTTTTTGCCACCACGTGCACAGGTCACAATGTTATACACAAATAACAGTTGTGATAAGCCCAGTGTAAACGCTGCGATTGTTGAAATCATATTGAACTCGGCAAATTGCAATGCGTAGTCTGGAATACGACGTGGCATACCTGCTAAACCTAAGAAGAACTGAGGTATGAAGGTTAAGTTAAATGAAATCGCTGTTAGCCAGAAGTGAAGTTTACCTAGTTTTTCGTTATACATATGACCAGTCATTTTAGGTAACCAGTAATAAGTACCTGCCATAATGCCCATGATGCCACCCGCAAATAGCGTGTAGTGGAAATGCGCTACGATAAAGTAACTATTGTGATATTGCGCATCAGCAGCAACGTCAGCTAGTACTAGGCCTGTTAAGCCGCCGATACCAAATAAGATAATCCAGCCTACAGTAAACAACATAGGTGTTTCAAAGCTCATAGAGCCTTTCCACATCGTTTTAATCCAGCAGAAGAACATCACAGCCAATGGTAGTGAAATTGCCATAGTGCTGTACATAAAGTAAAGCAATGCTGGCACTGGCATACCTGAAGTGAAGAAGTGATGCGCCCAAACAACTACTGATAACACGCCTACACCCCAGAATGAATACACTTGTGCTTTATAACCATACATAGGTTTACGTGAGAATGTTTCTAAAATTTGTGGAATGAATCCCCATACTGGCAATAACAAAATATAAACTTCAGGATGACCGAAGAACCAGAATAAGTGTTGGAACATGATTGGGTCACCACCACCAGCCGCATCAAAGAAATGCGTACCAAAGTGACGATCCGTTAATAACATAGTCACTGCACCAGCAAGTACTGGAATCGTGGCAATCAATAAGAAAGCAGTAATTAACCAGCCCCATACGAACATTGGCATTTTCATTAAAGTCATGCCAGGTGCGCGCATATTAAATACGGTGACGATAATATTGATTGAACCTAATACTGAAGAAATACCTAATAGGTGAACTGCGAAAATTGCAAAGTCAACGCCAATGCCACCTTGAATAGATAGCGGCGGATAAAATGTCCAGCCTGTAGCCAGTGCGCCATCACCAATGCCAAACAAGGCTAGTGTGAACGGTAGGGTTAATAGAATTGCAGAAGGGGGAAGTAACCAAAACCCCCAGTTATTTAAACGCGGCAAAGCCATATCGGGCGCACCAATTTGCAATGGAATCATCCAGTTAGCAAATCCTGTCGCAGCCGGCATCAATGCAGCAAAAATCATAATCAAGGCATGAACGCCAATTAACTGATTAAAAAATTCAGGATTCATTAACTGCAAACCTGGTTTAAATAATTCAGCACGAATACCCAAAATCATTGCCCCGCCAACAAAGAACATAATCAGCGCAAATGTTAGATACATGGTGCCGATATCTTTGTGGTTGGTGGTAGTTAGCCAACGCATAATGCCTGTTGGGTGTTCAGCATGCTCTTCATGATGCGCTACTGTTGTTGTACTCATTACCTTCTCCTAATTACTTAAACTAAATAATTGCTGTTGATTCAAATCGTGTTAGTTATTTATTGACGCGCCGCTTTAACTTGTGCTGGCTGCAATACATCACCCACGCTATTGCCTAATGCGTTTCTTTCATAGGTAATGACTGATGCAATTTCAGTATCATTTAATAACGCTTTCCATGACGGCATGACACGCACGCCATTTAATACGCGGTCTAAATGACTATCTTTAAGATACTTACCATCTGCACCGAAAATTGGCGCATTGGCAATTTTACTGCCAGTTAATGCTGGGAATGCTGGCGGTAAGCCTGCACCTGAGACTTGATGGCAAACAGCACAGTTTTTCTCGTACACAGTTTTACCATTAGCGATTAGTTCGTCTTTAGTCCATTCTTTATCGGCACCTGCTGAAGCCTTAGCGAGCTCTTCTTTTTTAGCAGCTACCCATACTTTGTACTCTTCTACCGGAAGTGCATCAACCACCACTGGCATGTAGCCATGACCTTTACCGCACAGTTCTTTACATTGGCCACGATATGTACCAGCCTTCTCCACTTGTACCCAAGTTTCGCGAATGAATCCAGGCACAGCAAGGCGTGAAGAACCAAATTGTGGCACCCACCAATTATGCATCACATCTGCAGAAGTCATCAAAATACGTACTTTCGCACCGACTGGAAGCACTAAATGGTTATCAACCTCAAGGAGGTAGTTTTCATCTTTTGTCCCGGAAAAACCTTTATCTGTCTGCTCTTTCGGTGTAGATAAGTTACTTACAAACTTAATACCTTGTGCATCACCATCCATATACTCATACTGCCAGCGCCATTGTGAGCCGGTAATCTTAATCACCATATTGGCTTTATCGCGCGTATTCTCCATCATGATCACGCTGTGATAGGCTGGAATGCCCATAATCACAAAGTCAATGAGTAGCAAAATTGCGAATGGGATGAGCGTCCAAAAAATTTCAACCGTGGTTGATGGCGCTTTATCGGTAACTGGTTTAAAGTTTTTACTTTTGCGATGCGCAAAAATAGAGTAAATCATAATGGCTAGTACCACAACGAAAATAGCCATTGCAATCAACATAAACTTATTATGTACATGTAATGTATCTAAGGCCATTGGCGTTACTGGCTCGGGGAAATTCCAAGAGTAGTCAGCACGCGCACTTAATGAAGCTAACATGGCTGAAATACCTAAACTAATCTTTCTATAACCTCGCATAAAACTTACTCCAAAACTAAATTAATTAATATTTTTTAATTTTTGCCTGAGATCACGCGCCAATAAGGTGCGCTGCTCATCACTAATAAAATTCCGACCAAACTCAACTTCGTTACCATGTGAACTTATAAAAAGTGCACTTTTACCATTACTACCTTTAATCGCTAATACATCACGCACATTAACTTGTGCCCAATATCTTTGAAAAACTGTTTTAGTTGATTCTTTATAATTTCTTTTCTCTACAACAACGCGATCTTCTTCAATGGTGATACTTTCAAAATCATCTGCGTGTAAATAGATCGTATAAAAAGCATAGGCGAATGCCAAAATTTCTAATCCAGCAAAAGGTAAAACTAACCAAGCGCCTATGCTTGCAAAACCTATGGCTATCAAAAATGCTACAGTAGCCATCGCCGCTAGTAACTTAATACTGTCATCAGGCGATAGTGAGTTATTTGGCCTTGCAATAATCGTATAACCCAAATCTGATACTGCCATAGAAAGCCCTGAATTAAAAAAACTTCAAAGTTCAAGAAGTATAATCTGAAGAAAAAATCTAAAGATAAAGCCAATTTTATTGTTTTTATATGGCTTTCTTACATGCGACATTTTGACGCAGAGCAAAAATAACACGAAAAGTAATTTAGCTCAAGAAAATATTTACATTTCGTTAACAAATATACCTAAATATACCTATCTTAATTGAAATAATTTGGCTGTATATTAAGACCAATTTTGACTTATATTAGTGAATATGACACTATCTAATCATCGAAAAAAGTAAAAATTCTCGCTCGGATGCTTATTAATCAGCAGGCGAATTGGGTGCATAGGCAAACTATTAATGAACACGCATAAGATTAATTTTCCAGAAATCTCTCTCTACGGTAATTTGTGACAGTGGCAAAAACTAAAAGCCAGGCAGTAGCCTCTGGGCCAGAACATTTTAACATCATCATTATTGGTGCTGGCCCTAGTGGCTTATCTGCAGCTGTACGTGCTGCTGAGCAGAATGTTGATTACTTGTTGTTAGATGCAGCACCAGCGGCAGCGAGTACGATTCGAAATTATCAGCGCGGCAAGTTGGTCATGTCTGAGCCCCGCGGTTTGCCGTTACGCAGCCCCTTACCTTTTACTGCTTCCTTACGTGAAACCGTGCTTGAGACATGGGAAAAAACCATTGCAGACTTTCATGTCAACGTCCGTTACGAGACTAAGGTGACAGGTTTAAAACGTGGCGAAAAGTCACTGGAAGTTGAACTGGCGGATGGAGGCATACTCACTGCAGATCATGTGGTGTTAGCGATGGGTGTGCAAGGCAATTTGCGTAAGCTGGAAATACCAGGCGGTGACCTACCACAAATTCAATATCAACTTGATGACCCCCAAGCGTATCAGGATGAAACGATCGTCGTGGTTGGTGGTGGTGATAGCGGCGTCGAAAATGCATTGGCGCTGACTGGTCGAAACCAAATCATCATCCTGAATCGTGAGGAAGACTTTAGTAATTGTAAGGATAGCAACCTTAGCCAATTGACTGATGCTAGAAAACGCGGGGCGTTGGATTGGTTGCTGGAAACGAAACCTCAGTCTATAGAAGTTAATACTAAAGGCGAGTTTCCAATTACCGTGTTTGCCAATACAT
>CAILFU010000053.1 GCA_903833595.1 uncultured Pseudomonadota bacterium | reverse complement strand
TCCACTAACGCAGCACCTATGCAATCCAACTTTGCCTACATTACCAATCAGGGCGACAATACCGTTTCCGTCATTGATACCGCTAATAATCAAGTGATTAATACGATTAAAGTCAGCAAAGCGCCTGTTGGTGTTGCGGTATCTGCAAAGCTACACCGAGCCTACATTTCAAATGTTGAAAGCCAAGAAATATCCATCATTGATACACAAACTAATAGCGTCATTGAAACACTTAAAATTAGCGGCTCACCAGTAGGTTTAGCCTTGTCACCCGATAGCAAAAAACTGTATGTCGCCGATTGGTTTGCCAACAAGGTCTTAGCGATTGATACCAAGAATACCGAGCATATGCGTGAAGTAAAGGTTGGTGATGCCCCTGCTGGTTTAGTCGTCAGCCCAAATAAGCAATGGTTGTATGTCGCCAATCGTGACAGTAATGACATTGCAATCATCAACACCAAAACACTTAAAATAAAAAAAAGAATTAACGTTGGCAAACACCCTTTTGGCATCTTAATCAGCAAGAGTGGTAGATTGTTAATCAGCGTGAATGTAAAAGAGGACAGCGTCAGCATTGTCAACATCAGAACCAATGCCCAGCAGCAAATTAAAGTGGGTTATCACCCCTACTGCGCAGCCATGACGAATGATGAAAAAACGCTATATGTGACGAATACGCAAGACGACAATGTGACGGTGATAGACATAGTCGCACGCAAAGTAATTGCCACAATTGACGTTGGCAGTACGCCAGAAGGCATTAGTATAGATCAGGTAAACCACCGTGCTTATGTCGCGAATTGGGGCAGTAATAACATCAGCGTCATTGATACTAAAACCAATCAATTATTGACTACGATTAATACCGGTGAAAAAAGCCGGGCATTCGGGCAATTTATATTGTCAGAGCAATAGTCGTAGCATTTTAATCAGCCACAGATAGGGCCTTAGTGCGTGTTCCGATAAGCGAGAGTTAAGCAACAAGCCATCAAGTTGTCAACCAAGTCCCGATTACGTCGTTAACATCAATACGAATGGTCATGAATTTTTATAAAAGTTAGTTCTCATTTATAATGCCTCGTTGTTTTAATAATTCCTCTCAGTTTGAGAGTCATGGAGAAAGTAGAAAATGAAAAAGATCTTAGCCTTAATCACGCTTAGCCTAGGCATCAGCTTAGCGCCATTCAGTGCATCCGCACACGGCCCAGCCCCACAAAAAGTTGAAAAAACCATCACCATTAAAGCTGATCCTGCCAAAGTATGGGCTATCGTTAAAGATTTCGGCAATATGCATCAATGGCACCCAGGCGTTGCCAGCACTAAGTTGGAACAAAAGAAAGACGACAATGGCGACCTTGCAACTTACAGAACGCTGACATTTAAAGCGGGCGGCAATGTCTACGAAAAACTCCGTAGCATTGATGATGCAAGTATGAAAATGAAATATGAAATTATCTCTGGAACACTGCCGCTCACCGACTATAATTCCAGCATCACAGTGACTCAAGGCGCTAACGCAGGCGAAGCAACTGTGACATGGGTAGGCCGTTTTTACCGCTTATATAAACTCAATCCACCTATTCCAGAAGGCCAAGATGATGCAACTGCAGTCAAAGCCATCACCGATATTTTTGATTCTGGCTTAGCTAATCTACAAAAAGTCGCAGAATCAGCAAAGTAAACAATATGACAAAAATGGTCACATTTAGTTTTTAGGTGACCATTTTTGACTAAGCAGGTTGAGCAATAATCAAAAAAAACAGAACTTAATGTTCTGTTTTTTTGATTATTGACTGTCTATACGTCGCTCTTATCACTCAGTTATTCTAAATTTTTCACTATATCTATACAAAAACATACCCACTTTAAAATACTGGCACAGCTATTGCTTAAATATAACCAAGCACTATATTGCTAGCCTAGTGTGAAAACACTTACATTTTTTACAAAGGAAATAAAAATGAAACAAGTACAAAAAGGTTTTACATTAATTGAGTTGATGATCGTGGTAGCGATTATTGGTATTTTGGCCGCAGTTGCAATTCCTGCTTATAAAGACTATACAGCAAAAGCAAAAGCTTCAACGGCTGTTGCCTCTCTTGATGGTCAAAAAACAAAAGTTGGTTTAGGTTATTCAGCGAATGCTGCACTTGGTTGTACTGATGACAATGCGGTAGCCATTCCAAATTGTACTGGTAGTGGTGTGCTAGCATTTACGTATGATGGCATTACAGCCACTTTAACACCTGATGCTACTACAGTTGACGGCGTTATTAGCTGGGGTTGTGTAATTTCAGGCACTGGCGCAGTTGCGATTAAAGGTTGTACTATTTAATAAAACTGATCCATATGTAGTCTTCGGATTTGAATGTATAGAAACAAGCCAAATATTGACTTGAACTGCTAAAACTGAACCGAGACTACAAAAATAAAAACGCCCATCTTCTATGGGCGTTTTTATTTGATTCTTAATTTTAACGCTATACCTAATTTCATAATACATCCCACTTTAAACACTGGCGTAGCACTGCCCCTTTATGCCATAATTAAGAATGGTTATCAATTACCAAGTACAATAAATGCAGCTGCTATCTCAGTTAAAAATAGGTCAACATGCCGTTATTTCGGCGATTGAGGCAGAAGAATATCTATTTCATCGCTTATCTGCCTTGGGCTTTCGGGTAGGCAAGCCACTTAGTCTCATTCGCCGCGCTAATTTTAACGGCCCACTGCATGTGCGCCTTGGCACCACCGATGTGATTTTACGCAGCACCGAAGCTGCATTCATCCGCATCAACCCCTTTTCTGATTAATTTACACTTATCATAAAGCTCATGAAACGCATTGCATTGTTAGGTATGCCCAATACAGGTAAATCTACCTTATTTAATCGTATTAGTGGCGCTTCGGCACGGGTAGGTAATTGGCCAGGCATTACTGTAGATTTAATGAGTGCCAAAATACTCATTGGTGGCCATATTGCAGAGTTAATTGATTTACCAGGCATTTACGACCTGCATGGATTTTCTGAAGACGAACAAGTCGTCAGGCATTTTCTATCTAAAAATGCGGTAGATTTAGTCATTGTATTATTGAATAGCTCGCAGATAGACCGCCAACTTTCATTAGTATTACAGATTAAAAAATTAAACATCCCTGCGGTACTGGCTTTAAACATGGCGGATGAAGCTAAACAATCTGGGATCACGATAGACGCAGATAAATTAGCACAATCCCTACAAATACCAGTGATGCAGATTAGCGCAAAATATGGCGATGGCTTACCTAAGGCACTACAAGCTGCAGCTAATATCATCAATCAAAATATACCCGCCAGTAATCCACTACTCATTAGCCAGTTATTACAAGAAGACCATCAAATTGAACAAGAAATGGAATCCTTGATTCAGCATCACGTGCAAATTCCAGCAACACTCACAAACAATACAACCGATAGGATTGATAGGATTTTATTGCATAAATGGCTAGGATTGCCTTTATTCTTTTTGGCTATGTATGTTCTATTCCAGTTTATTTTTACCGTAGGCAAGCCACTTCAAGATGGTTTAGCTTGGTTGTTACAACTACTACGTGCCACTGCATTAGAACCCCTTTTTGCAGCCAGCCCTCACTGGCTAAGCGGCTTAATGTTAGATGGTGTTTATAACGGCGTAGCCACTGTAGCGGCATTTGTGCCGATTATCGTTCTGTTCTTTTTAGTGATGTCTATGGTGGAAGATAGCGGGTACTTATCACGCGCAGCGTTTTTAATGGATGCGCTGATGGCGAAAATGGGCTTAGATGGCCGAGGCTTTGTC
>CAILFU010000052.1 GCA_903833595.1 uncultured Pseudomonadota bacterium | reverse complement strand
ATTCTAGAGCGCCCAGATGGGCAAGAGTTTGTGATTCGTAAGTCAGCATCACCCCTATATGACCGTGATGGCAATACTTTTGGTGTTGTCACCGTGCTCCATGATGTCACTATGCTTAGAATATTGTCTAACCAACTTTCATTTCAAGCTAGGCATGATCAGCTCACTGGTCTGATTAACCGCTATGAGTTTGACCGTAAAGCGCAAGACGCGATTGATGATGCTGTTAACGGAGGTCGCACACACTGTCTAGCCTATATTGATCTCGATCAATTTAAAATGGTGAATGATAGCTGCGGCCATATGGCGGGCGATGTATTACTTAGGCAGCTTGCACATCATCTTAAATCTAAGGTACGTAGTTCTGATTCATTAGCCCGTTTAGGTGGTGATGAATTTGCGCTGTTATTGATGGGATGTGATTTAAGTAAAGCCCAAGTCATTGTCGACGGTTTGTTAAATGCAGTGAGAGAGTATCGTTTTACCTTTGACGATAAAGTATTTAAGGTGGGTGCTAGTATTGGTCTTACCCAAATTTCATTGGACAATACACCTTCATTAAGCGAGTTGTTAAGCGAGGCAGACTCAGCTTGCTACACCGCTAAACAAGAGGGTGGCAACCGTATCTATGTGTATCGTTCTGGTGATAAAGATATAAAAGAGCACAATAACCAACTTGAATGGGTGTCTCGTATTCATATTGGATTAGAGAAAAAACAGTTTGTTTTATATAGTCAGCCTATGTTAAGCCTGAAACCCGACGCGGAGCTTCATTGTGAACTGCTCATTCGTATGCAAGGCATGGATGGCACCTTGTACCCACCAGGATATTTCTTGCCAGCAGCTGAGCGTTACCACTTAATGCCATTGATTGATCGATGGGTAGTGGGCGAAGCGTTGTCTATTATCGCGCGCAAAGGGCCTAATTTCCCTTATGTATGTGCCATTAATCTGTCGGGTCAAACTTTTTCGGAAGAAGGTTTTCTTGAGTTTGTACTTAGCCAAATCACAAAGCATGGGGTAAAGCCGCGTAAGATTTGTTTTGAAATTACCGAAACTGCAGTGATTGCAAATCTTGATAAAGCCCGTCAATTCATGCAAGCGCTACGTGAGATTGGATGTCGCTTCTCGTTAGATGATTTTGGTAGTGGTCTATCTTCTTTCGCCTACTTAAAGAATTTAGATGTAGATTTTCTGAAAATTGACGGGATGTTCGTTAAGACGATTGCCAACAATAAAGTCGACCGCGCTATGGTTGAGTCTATCAACAATGTAGGCCATATCATGGGTATACATACGATTGCCGAATTCGCAGAAACAGAAGCTATTCTCGATGTGCTTAAGGAAATTGGCGTGGACTATGCGCAGGGTTATGTTATCGCTGAACCTGAACTATTTGAAGATACTTTTTTTGTTAAAAAGTAGATGTTCTAAAGTTTAGTTAAAGCCATAAGTTACAACAGGACTTAGTTGCTGCAATTCTTCATCATTGTATAAGCGCCCACGTGTAATAAACGCCATGCCTGTGCCACAGTCTAATGAAAATGAGCCACTAGAGCCAGGTAGTGCATCTATTATTGTGTGCATGTTTTCTGCAAATTGAAAGTGATTGTGGCCCATATAAAACATAGCGCCTTCAACTACTTCACCTATCACAATATCAGATGGACTAGGCTTAAATTCGCTCACCGGCATACACAGTGGCACACTTCCTTCGCAGCAACCTCCTGATTGAAAGAATAAAATGGGACCATATTGTGCGGTGAGCTTATGGATTAACTCAGTGGCGGCAGGGGTTGCAGATACGCGTTTAGTCATCACTAACTCCAATACAAAAAAAGAGGCGGGGTTAGCCGCCTCTTGATTTTAATCTTGTTTAAATACTAAAACAAGAAACCCGTAAAACAAGAATAATTAGAAAAAGCCTAGTTTTTTAGGGCTATAGCTGACTAGTAGATTCTTCGTTTGTTGGTAATGATCTAGCATCATTTTATGTGTTTCACGACCGATGCCTGACTCTTTATAGCCACCAAATGCTGCGTGTGCTGGGTAAGCATGGTAGCAGTTAGTCCATACGCGGCCCGCTTTAATACCACGACCCATGCGGTAAGCACGGCTACCATCACGTGACCAAACACCTGAGCCTAGGCCAAATACGGTATCGTTAGCAATCGATAGTGCTTCAGCTTCATCTTTAAAGGTTGTTACAGCAAGCACTGGACCAAAAATTTCTTCTTGGAACACGCGCATTTTGTTATTGCCTTTAAGGAGTGTTGGTTGAATGTAGTAACCTTCGGCAAATACGCCACTCAGGATGTTACGTTCACCGCCAATAAGTACTTTGGCGCCTTCTTGTTTACCAATGTCCATGTAAGACATAATTTTGTTTAATTGGTCTTGCGATGCTTGCGCGCCAATCATAGTGTTTGGATCTAGTGGGTTGCCTTGCTTAATGGCAGCAACGCGAGGTAATACACGGTCCATGAATTTGTCGTAGACAGATTCTTGAATTAAAGCGCGTGATGGGCTGGTACAAACTTCACCTTGGTTAAATGCAAACAATACCAAACCTTCAACGGCTTTATCAAAGAAATCATCATCAGCATCTGCGATATCTTCAAAGAAAATGTTAGGGGATTTTCCACCTAACTCTAATGTTGCAGGGATTAAGTTGCCAGCAGCAGCCTGGGCAATCACACGCCCCGTCGCAGTTGAGCCTGTAAAGGCAATTTTGCCAATACGTCTACTGTTAGCCAGTGGGGCACCTACATCACGACCATAGCCATTGACAATATTAATGACGCCAGGCGGTAAGATGTCAGCAATCACTTCCATCAGTATTAAGATACTAATTGGTGTAAATTCTGCAGGTTTTAATACCACACAGTTGCCGGCAACGACTGCAGGCGCTAGTTTCCAAGCAGCCATCAGAATAGGGAAGTTCCAAGGAATAATCTGCCCGATAACGCCAATAGGCTCATGGAAATGATAAGCCACCATGGTCTCGTCAATTTCACTTAAGCTGCCTTCTTGAGCACGCATACAGCCGGCAAAATAACGGAAATGATCAATGGCTAGTGGAATATCAGCATTCATCGTTTCACGGATAGGCTTGCCGTTATCAATTGTTTCTGCTGTTGCTAGTAGTTCAAGATTGGCTTCTAGGCGATCTGCAATTTTAAGGAGTAAGTTTGCACGCTCACCTGGTGCGGTGCGACCCCATTTATCAGCGGCTGCATGTGCTGCATCTAATGCAAGTTCAACATCTTCTGCACTTGATTGAGCTGCTTTTGTATATGGTTTGCCGGTAATAGGCGTAATAACATCAAAATATTGTCCTTTTACTGGAGCTACCCATTTACCGCCAATAAAGTTATCGTATTTGGCTTTGTAAGGTATTTTTACGCCAAGGCCTTTTAAAAGATCTAAACTCATGCTAACTCCTCTAGTTTTGCTATCGTTAATGTAGTGTATCTATTTGTAGAACCGCATTGCTTTGTGGATTTTTTATTATGTTTAAAACCTAGCTTTATACTTAGCGACGCCTTATCAGTTAAGGGTTTTAGAATATAAGCCCGAACTAAACAATAAACCTTAGAAGCGAGCAAATCAAGCGATAATTAACGCATTTCTTATATATTTATAGATATCTTATGTTTTATATAAGACATCTATTTAATATGATGAAATTGTCCATCAAATCTTATGCTTGTAAATTCTCTATAGCGACTTGTTATGCCACCACAACACAGCCTATTCATATTTCAAACTATTTTTGTAAAATAAGCATTGAATATTTCTAGAATTTTTACGCTAGAAAAAGCAATCATCTTAGGCTATAGTGCATTAGTGAGTCCTACAAAGAGAGTAGAAAGCATTGTCAATATGTTAAAAGATTCAGTCCCCAAGTCTATATTAACGCGCGAATTTTGGATCGAAATCTCTAATCCTACGCCAGAATCATTAGGTAAATCCATTCTGTCATTACTTGTACTGGCAGAGAGTCTTGTTTGCATTTTCTGGATATACACGCTTTCTAGCTTAGGCGAAGCTTATGCCATGATTGCAGCAGTACCCTATGTGTACTT
>CAILFU010000051.1 GCA_903833595.1 uncultured Pseudomonadota bacterium | reverse complement strand
TGCGCTACGCGAACGTGGATTAGATTTAACCTCTTTACTACTTGGCTTAATACTTTTGCCCACACCTTTAAGTTTTGGCTGTGGCAAGTCTGCCGCACGTACAGGAAAATTAGCCGGCAAGTCATCACGATTCGCTTGACTACGGACAAATTGCTTCACTATGCGATCTTCCAATGAATGAAAGCTAATCACCGCCAACCGACCTTGTGGCGCTAATAATGCCAAACATTGCGGCATGGTTAACGTAAGCTCCTCAAGCTCCTGATTGACGTGAATCCGTAAAGCTTGAAATGTACGCGTGGCAGGGTTCTGCCCTGGCTCAAACCGCGTAACTGCCCCTGCCACGACCTTGGCAAGTTGCCCTGTAGTGGTGATGGCGCGCCCGTCATTGCGCTCCGCAATAAGCGCCCTTGCAATCTGCTTAGCAAACCGTTCTTCACCATAATTCTTTATAACCTCCGCTAGTTGCTGCTCTGTTGTAGTAGCGATAAATTCCGCCGCTGTTTGTCCACTACTTTGATCCATGCGCATATCTAATGGCGCATCATATCTAAAACTAAATCCACGGCTTGCTTCATCAATTTGTGGCGATGAAATTCCCAAATCCAGCAAAATGCCATCTACATTCAGAATACCCATCTCAGCCAACTTAGCTTGTATCCCAGCAAAATGGCTATGCACTATAGTGAAACGCTTGTCACTGATGTCCCTGCCGGATTCAATTGCCTTTAAGTCTCGATCAAACGCTATCAGTCGCCCTTTGCTACCTAGTGCTTCTAAAATTTTTCTTGAATGCCCGCCACGCCCAAACGTACCATCAACATAGATTCCATTAGGCTTTACCGCCAAGGCCTGCACAGCCTCATCCAACAAAACTGTGATGTGAGAGTCTATGATTGCAAGTTCTTTTAAATTTGAATTTAGTACAGACACTTCTGATTGGGGCTTTTCTAATTTTAAAGCGTCTTTTACAGACGCTTTATTTGGAGACAATGATGCTTTGGTGGGCGCGCTGCTCACGCCCTTGATCACAGCGAGAAGCCCTCTAATTCTGTTGGCATAGCAAAATCACTACTCTCCAACACTTGTGCTAATTGCTTACGCCAAGCTTCCATATCCCATAATTCAAAATGGCTACCTTGACCAACTAACATCACTTCTTTATCTAGCCCCGCGAACTCTCGTAATACTGGAGACACCAATATACGACCAGCACTATCTAATGCAATGTCCTCAGCAAAACCGACCAACAGTCGCTGTAATGCACTAGATTGCTTATCAAATGAAGATAAGGCCATCATCTTTGTCTGAATCGGCTCCCAAGCTGCTTGTGGATATAGTAATAGGCAGCGGTGTGGATGTGCAGTTAACACCAAATTACCGGCGCACTGAAACTGCAAAGCGTCTCTGTGCCTAATTGGCACAGCGAGTCTATTTTTTACATCCAAACTTAATGAGGTTGCACCGCGAAACATTTTATTATTACTTTCCTTAAGCAAAATAAATCTTAAAACCAACTGAGCCTTAAAAAATTAAGGCTGCACAATAAAATAGTGAGGAATTGTTCAATTAAGCTCAGGCAACCAACCCTTAGTAGTAACCAAAACTGCGCTTGAAGATGAACGCTCAACATCGCCGCTTAACGCACAATTCCCCACAAAAACCCACTTTCTCCCACTAAGATGCACTATAGATAAAAAAAAAGGGCAATGCAAGCCCTTTTTTACTATTTTCCCTTTATTTCTCAATGACTTAGCGTATTTTAGTGATAAAAATAATATCGTTATAAATGAAGAACATACGAAATTATATGAATGTAGATTATTAGGACAATGCTGAAAGCGATTGAATTGTAATTAGCAAAATTTGAGGGGTGGAAAATAAAGGCGTCTTTAAATCCTTAATATCAGAAAGGTTTTCTGAATTTGACAAAAAAGCCGTAAAGATTTCCCCTATTTACTAAGCCACTTACAGTGGCAAGCAAAAAGTGAAAGTGAAGCTGGCCGATAAGCCGGGTTCTGTAGGCTTTATTGCTAAAGCTGACAGTCATTCATCTAGGCGCATGATTACTCATACGCTCAAGCAACCTACCCGCTGGCAACGCGAGCCACGTCAATGCCAGCCTATTTGGTCTTGCTGCAGATGGAGGTTACCGCGTTTCACCGTAACTTAATACGCTCGTCTCTGTGGCCCTATTCCGCGCCTTATACCTTACGGCTTTCGCCAGTAAAGATTTCAACGTACGGCCGTTAGCCGTCATCTCGCTCTGTGCAGCCCGGACTTTCCTCCCCCTATTGCTAGGCGGCGACTGTCTAGCCAGCTTCAAGTATAGTTTAACACGCCACAGGAAATTGCTTCACTCACTTCACTTATATCATTTTCCAAGCCAACTCATGCCCAGCTCGTAATGGCACCAACGCATCCCCATCAAATGGCAAACTCTCAGGCACTATCCAACGACTCTTCAACAAGGTGATTTTTTCTGCATTGCGCGGCAATCCATAAAAATCTGCCCCATAAAAACTAGCGAACGCTTCCAATTTATCGAGCGCATTAGCCGCTTCAAACACTTCAGCATAAAGCTCCATCGCCGTATGTGCCGTATACATACCAGCACAACCACAAGCAGATTCTTTGGTATGTCTAGCATGAGGCGCACTATCCGTCCCCAAGAAAAATTTAGCATTACCCGAAGTGGCCACCTGCACTAAAGCCAGCCGATGCTCTTCACGCTTTAAGATAGGTAAGCAATAATGATGTGGCTGAATGCCGCCTTTGAACATATCATTGCGATTCATTAATAAGTGATGGGCAGTAATGGTTGCCGCCACATTACTTGGGGCTTTTGTGACAAAATCCACCGCATCTCGCGTGGTGATATGCTCAAATACAAGCTTTAAATTGGGAAACTTTTTGAGCAAAGGAATCATATTCCGTTCAATAAAAACTCGCTCACGATCAAAGACATCCACATCGCTATCAGTGACTTCGGCATGCACTAAGAGTGGCATACCAAGCCTTTCCATCGCCTCAAGTACACTTGCACATTTATCTAGGCTGGTGACGCCAGAATCACTATTAGTAGTTGCGCCTGCTGGATAGAGCTTAACTCCATGTATCAGTCCGCTCTCCTTTGCTTTTACCATTTCCTCAGCCGCAGTATTATCCGTGAGGTACAAAGTCATCAGCGGCTCAAAGTGCATGCCACTTGGTACTGCGTCTAAAATTCGTTTACGGTAAGCAAGCGCTAATTCCGTTGTCGTTAGAGGCGGACGCAAGTTTGGCATTACAATTGCCCGACCAAATTGGCGTGCGGTATCGGGCAATACTGCTTTTAGGGCGGTGCCATCTCTAAGATGTAAATGCCAGTCATCTGGCCGAGTAATAGTAATCGAATTATTTGTATTCATGGGCTTGTCCATGGCTATTCAAGTTGTTTTAACTGTAATGCAAAATCGTACAATATGTTTTTCTTTTCATTGGTAATTTCAGCCGCCAACTTCACCGCTTGTTTAAGTGGCAAATCTACCAACAATAATTTTAATACACGAACAGCTTCTTCAGATATGCCGCCTGCATCCTTAATTGGTGCGGCTTCAACCAACAACACAAACTCACCGCGCTGTTGATTAGCATCGGCTTTCAGCCAAGCTTCTGCGTCACATAAAGTACAACAGTATATCATTTCAAAGGTTTTAGTGATTTCACGCGCGATGGTAATCCGCCGATCCGAACCTAATACATTCGCCATATCAACAATGCTTTCTATAATGCGATGTGGTGCCTCATAAAACACTAGTGTAACAGTCTGTGTTTTTAAAATATCCAACGCCTTGCGCCTTGCGGCACCACTGGCTGGTAAAAATCCATGGAATAAAAACCCATTTTGAACAATGCCACTGGCAGAAAGTGCGGCAATCACAGCACTCACACCCGGTATTGGCACAACTTTTATCCCCGCTTTCCGCACAAAATCAACGACCACTGCACCTGGATCGCTGATGCCTGGCGTGCCTGCATCGGTCACCAAGGCGATATTCTCACCCGCTTTTAATTGCAACAATAACTTTTCAGCAGATTGACGTTCATTATGCTCATGTACCGCGAGCAACTTTTTACTGATGCCGAAGTGCGACAACAAACCCGACGTATGGCGTGTATCCTCAGCCGCTATTGCATCTACCGCCTTTAATGTTTCTAATGCGCGCAAGGTAATGTCGCTTAAATTACCTATTGGCGTTGCCACCACATATAATGTACCGAGGCCTTTTATACTGGGATTATTTAGACTTAATTCATTCATGCTGTAAAGTTTAACGCCAAGCTGGACTATCGCCTATGAAAATCAATCAAAATAATACTGGTTTAGATGCTGAAAAGCTTGCGGCAATTTATTTAATGGATCATGGGCTTAAAATATTAGAAAGAAATTATCATTGTCATTTTGGCGAAATTGACTTGATTATGATGGACAATAAAACCATAGTATTTGTTGAGGTTAGACTTAGAACAAATAACAGATTTGGTAGCGCTGCCGCTAGCATTACACCAGTCAAACAACAAAAAATCATATTAACTGCACAGCATTACCTACAACAGCGCGGTGATTACCCATGTCGCTTTGACGCTATTTTAATGGCCAAAGTAGATGCCAACTGCATCGAATGGATACGTAATGCATTTGACACATAAAAGGCGTATCATTCGCAAAAATATATTTTACCTTTTATATTGATCTTCAATTTAAGGAATTAGCCATGCATTTAAATACTAAAAAAATCACCCTCAGCCTCATTTTATCTGCCACACTCATTACCCAATTCACAGCTTGCGTGCCTGTTGTTGTTGGGGGTGCCGCCGCCGGTGGTGCAATGGCAGCCGATAGACGAACATCGGGCATTTATATTGAGGATGAAAATATTGAGCTCAAAGCCCTTAAACTAATGGAAACCAACTTAGGCGAACACGCGCATGTGAATGTCACTAGTTACAATCGTAACGTATTATTAACCGGAGAAGTGCCAACCGCCGAGTCAAAAACAAAAGCTGAATCCTTGGTAAAAGAAATCACCAACATTCGCAACATGACAAATGAAATTACAATTAGCCCCAAATCCTCTATAGGCTCACGTAGCAATGACAGCTATTTAACATCAAAAATTAAAACAAAATTTGTGACTGAAAATAAATTTCCTGCCAACTATGTCAAAGTTGTGACGGAAAACAGCGTAGTATATTTAATTGGTATAGTAACTCAAGCCGAGGCTGATGCGGCAGCAGAAATTGCCCGCAATACCAGTGGCGTGACTAAGGTAGTTAAGGTGTTTGAATATACCCCTTAAACTTGAAACACTCACTTATTATAATCGGCGACCAAGCTTAACTTTATACAATTAATGGCAACCAAATCCAATGTCCAGTGAACAAAAAACATTGCCAATACATGGCGAAATTATTATAGAAAGCAACACGCGTGCTGGTAAACCTTTCCGTCCTAGCGACTGGGTAGATCGCATGTGCAGTACATACGCGACTTTTGGGGAAGATCGTAAACTTAAATACTCGCCTTACCTAAAACCAAAAGTCATGAATGGTGGACGTTGCCTAGCGGTAGATTTGACCTTAAAAAAAGTCAATCCAGAAGGTTACGCCCAATTGATGCACTTTGCTGATGAGAACCAACTTAATATACTTGATGCCGAAGGTAACAGCATCGCCGCACCTCATTAAGAGCGCTAGTTTAGCTAAGGCTGATTCTGGCCAATAATTTTTTCTACATAGGCTTTGGTTAATAGACCGCGTTTTATTTTAACTAACTCACCTTGAGGATTATAAATAAAGGTGGTTGGCATTACGTCAGCCGCCCCTATTTGAGTAGTTACACTATCATCTCCCAATACGATAGGATATGACACTAGCATATCATCTACATATGCTTTTACAGACTGAACACTTTCATAATCAAATACGACACCAATAACCATCAAATCTTTTTTTCGGCGATGATCATATAAATTAACCAGGTCTGGCACTTCCTCTAAGCATGGCGAGCACCAAGTTGCCCAGTAATTCACTAACACCCATTTACCTTTGTAATTTGCCAATCGATGCTTTACGCCTGCAGTATCTTTTAGCACAAAATTAGAACCAAGAACAGGCTCTGCACTAGCTGATTGACTCATAGCAATGATTGGTATTGCTAATAGCAGACTGAATAGAAAGTTTCGCATTTTATTTTTTAAAAACTCAATTACTTAATGGCTTAGGTAATTATAATAACTGGAATTATAAAATGATTGGGTTATTTTGATGCGGGCAATACAGCCACATTAATTAACAGACCGGCTAACCAAAAAATAATTTTAAATGCATCTTTTACATTTTATACTTCACTAAAACTGTTTTTTTCGTTACGATACACAATTAATTCTTAAAGCATTAATCAAATAGAGGTTTCCATGAGTGAACATATAACACACCTTAACGATGCTGGTTTTGAACAAGATGTTCTCCAGTCACAACTACCAGTTTTAGTAGACTATTGGGCAGAATGGTGTGGTCCATGCAAGATGATTGCACCAATTTTAGATGAAATTTCTAAAGAGTATGCTGGACGTCTTAAAATAGGTAAACTTAATATAGATGACAATCAACTTACCCCTCCAAAATATGGTATTCGCGGCATCCCTACGCTAATGCTATTTAAAAATGGTAATGTTGAAGCAACAAAAGTAGGGGCTTTATCTAAATCTCAATTAACGGCATTCATTGACAGCAACATTTAAACGCTTTAGGCTGTACACATTGCGAAGAATGCTTGATTTTAAGTTTTAAAAATCAAGCATTCTTCAAACCCCTCTATTAATTAAATCAGTAGCTTTCAACCCTTCCCCACACAATTCTTGTTTTAGTGAGCCTCCATGCACTTATCCGACCTTAAACACTTACCCGTTACTGAGTTAGTAGAAATGGCAATTGCCGATGAAATTGATAATGCTAGCCGCATGCGCAAGCAAGATTTAATTTTTGCTATTTTGAAACATAAAGCCAAAAAAGGTGAAAGTATTTTTGGAGACGGTACGCTTGAAGTGCTGCAAGATGGCTTTGGGTTTTTACGTTCACCTGATACATCTTACCTAGCTGGACCAGATGATATTTACGTTTCACCTTCACAAATTCGCCGCTTCAATTTACATACGGGCGACAGCATACAAGGTGAAATCCGCATTCCTAAAGATGGTGAACGATATTTTGCGCTTGTTAAAGTAGATGTAGTGAATGGTGAAGCGCCAGAAAATACCAAACATAAAATTTTATTTGAAAACTTAACACCGCTATTTCCTACTATCCCACTCACACTTGAACGCGATATTAAAGGTGTAGAAAATATTACCAGTCGCGTAATTGATATGATTGCACCTATTGGACGCGGTCAGCGTGGCCTACTTGTTGCCAGCCCTAAAAGTGGTAAGACAGTAATGATGCAAAATATCGCACACGCAATTACGGCTAATCACCCTGATGTGATTTTGATTGTATTGTTAATTGATGAGCGTCCAGAAGAAGTGACGGAAATGACCCGCTCAGTCAAGGGCGAAGTTGTTGCTTCAACTTTTGATGAGCCTGCAACACGTCATGTACAAGTCGCTGAAATGGTTCTTGAAAAAGCCAAACGTTTAGTTGAACATAAAAAAGATGTGGTCATTCTTCTAGATTCAATTACCCGGCTAGCTCGCGCATACAACACAGTCATCCCATCATCGGGCAAGGTATTAACTGGTGGCGTCGATGCAAATGCATTACAACGCCCAAAAAGATTCTTTGGTGCCGCACGTAACATCGAAGAAGGCGGTTCGCTTACCATTATCGCGACTGCACTGGTAGATACTGGCTCACGCATGGATGACGTAATTTATGAAGAATTCAAAGGTACGGGGAATATGGAAATCCATCTTGATCGTAAGATGGCTGAGAAACGTCAATATCCTGCTATCAATGTCAATAAATCTGGCACACGTCGTGAAGAATTACTGATTGAAAAAGACGTGCTTCAGAAAATTTGGGTCCTACGTAAATTACTTTATCCTATGGATGACCTTGAAGCAATGGAGTTCCTACTAGATAAGATTAAAGCCACTAAAAATAATGCTGATTTTTTTGACAGCATGCGCAGAGGCTAGACCTAACTCGTTTTATTTTGCAAGCTATCCTTGCATAGCAAAGCAAATTTAAATATAATGCCCGGCTATTATAAATATCACGCGCTATGATGGCGTGTGTACATTAAGTGCCGTATCATTCGGCAAAATTGAGGCTACTACTATGAAAGATGGAATTCATCCAGAATATCGTGACGTTGTTTTTCAAGACATCGGCGCAGACTTTACATTTATGACGCGCTCTACAATTGCAGCGCGTGACACTATCAAGTGGACAGACGGCAAAGAGTATCCACTGGTTAAAATTGAAGTGTCATCAAAATCACATCCGTTTTACACAGGTAAACAAATGATTTTAGATACTGCTGGTCGTGTTGATAAATTCCGTAAAAAATATGGCATGTAATTAGTCTGTTTGACTATATTGCAAAAATTAAAGCAGCTTAGGCTGCTTTTTTTATTTAATTGCCACTTTCTAATCTGCTAATAGAAATTATGGTTAGGCGCTGCAATCAGTTAAAATTACCTCCTAAGACACCAAGGATAAGTACTAACCCTGAACATTATGCGCTTTCAACTTGATCACGACTGGCAGGGCAATATGTCTATACCGCGCGCGCGCGTGGGGGATAGCGTAAAAACTCAGCTATTACTGTTGCTGTGCACTATTTGGGTGGTAATAGGCTTAACCGGTCATGCGCCTTGGAAACACCTTGAAGCTACCAGCATAAGCATCGTCAAATCCATTCTAGATGGTGGTAGCATGCTTACCCCTCTAGCCAGTGGCTCTGCATCACTTGAAACGCCACCCTTATATTACTTAAGCGCGGCGCTTGGCGCTAACATTCTTTCTCCGTTAATGGATATCCATGATGGCGCTAGATTCATGAATGTTCTTTGGCTGTCTATTATATTGCTAATGGTTGGCATGACTGGGCGAGAGCTCTGGTCTCGTGGCGTTGGTCGCCATGCCACGTTTATTATGATAGGCACCATAGGCTTAGTCATGAGTGCTCATAGCTTAACTGCCGAAGTTGCTAGTCTTGCTAGTACGGCCACAGGCTTTTACGCGCTAGCGCTTTCTAAACGTAGACCTTGGCGGGCCAGCGGACTATTTGGTGCTGCAATTGCAGTTGGGTTCTTATCTTTCGGCTTCATGCCAATACTAATATTAATGAGCACCGCGTTAATTTTGCCATTGCTTTTCAAGGCCTGGCGTTCACATAGCTTCATAAAATTCTTAGGTACTTCTATCTTGATTGCTAGCCCGCTCATCATTGTGTGGTTAGGTATGTTGCATTATTACAAGCCATTACTCTACAGTCATTGGTGGCATAAAAATTTACACAGCTTTCATCAAATGAATTATTTGTATTTTTTACGTATTCTCACTTGGTATGCCTGGCCAGCCCTACCACTCTCATTGTTAGGCCTATGGCGCTATCGAAAACAACTACTCTCCAAACCAAAATTTCAACTAATGATAGTTTTTTTCACATGTAGTATATTTTTCTTGGGCATTGGCGCCCCTGCTAAAGATATTAATGCCCTACCTTTATTACTGCCTTTAGTCGCATTGGGTGCAGGTACTGTTGAGCACCTTAAAAGAGGGATAGCCGCAGCATTAAACTGGTTTGGTGTCATGTTGTTTGGTTTAATTGGTAGCCTAATTTGGTTAGGTTGGATTGCCATGATGACCGGCCATCCAACAAAAATTAAAGAGCGTCTAGTATTTTTATCAGGTACAAATTACCTCAATTTTAACTGGCTAGCTTTTGTAATTGCACTTATTGTGTCAATAATTTGGGTTTTTGTTTGCATTCGAGCAAAGCAAACCAATAAATCAACTGTAAGCAATTGGGCCATAGGAATGACTGTCGGCTGGAGCTTATTAATGACGCTATGGCTACCACTGCTTGATTCAGCTAAAAGCTATCAGCCTGTATTTTCTAGTCTTAATAGCGCATTGCCAAAGAGTTACAACTGTATGAATAGCTTGAATGTTGAACGACAACAGCGCCTGCTACTTAACTACTACACGAATATTAAAATACGGCCTGTTCAAGTGACAAGTCAGTTTAATTGTGATTTATATTTAGTACTTGATACAAAAGGCACGGATAAAGTACACCCTGGCCAAGAGTGGAAAAAGATTTGGACTGGTAAACGGCCTGCCGATAGAAGAGAAAGCTTTAGACTATTTCAGCGTGTTCATTAAATGACATACTTAACTAAGCAAAAAATAATTGTTTTCGACACTATTTTCCATCCTAATCATAGAAAATAAATTCTAAAAACTCAAACCTTCAAATGCGTCGCTATCGCTCTCTGCACTTGCTCATGCAAGCCAGTGCCGGCTTTTTCACTCACATATTGCGCAATTTGTTGACGCATTGCTAATGCCCAGAATCGGTTAATATGCTCTGCGATACCCTGTTGAGCTTGGCTTTGGTCTGGGTATGATTCATAAAAATCACCTATTTGATTAGCCATTGAAATCAGGCGTTGAATATCCATTTTTAATTACTCTCTAGCTTTTTATAATCTAATTAGTTCAAAATTCTATCGCTATGACTATACACCACATAGCGATTTTCTCGCGCAAAGCCCACTAAGGTTAAGCCGCATTGCTTAGCTACGCGCACGGCCAATCCAGTTGGTGCAGAAACGGCTACTAGCATGCCCACCCCTGCATTCGCGGTTTTTTGCACCATTTCAAAACTGGCACGGCTAGTGGTGATAATAAAACCATCCCTATCCTTATCATGCTTCGCTAGCGCACCTACAAGCTTATCTAGTGCATTATGTCGACCTACATCTTCACGTAGCAAGCTTACCGTACCATCAGCTAGCACATAAGCACTAGCATGCGTTGCGCCTGTTTGCTGCTGTAGCTTTTGTTGCGATTGTATCGCCAGTAAACCGCGTGTGATGCTTATTTCTTCAAATTGATGTTGCGATGCTAGTGGTAGCGGGTATCGCATGAGCTGTGCCAAGTTTTCCGCTCCGCATAAACCGCAACCAGTTTTACCTGCCAATGTACGACGATGCTCTTTTAACAGTGCAAAACGTTCACTCGCAATATTGCAATGTAACTCTATGCCATTATTCTGCAATTGCACTTCCATGCTGTAAAGCTCACTAACATGTTGCACAATACCTTCACTCAAAGAGAATCCTAGGGCAAAATCTTCTAAATCTTGAGCAGTCACTAACATTACGGCATGTGACACGCCATTATAAATTAATGCCACTGGCGTTTCTTCTGCCAAGCAATCTTGCACAACTTGGTGCTGTCCATCTAGGCATTGCCTGACACTAAATGTGCTTAATGGCTCACCTAGAACTAAAGCATTGGCAACTTGCTTATTAGTCAATTTTTGCAGCTTCTAAATCTCTTCCTGCAAAAGCTAATTGCGCTTCACTAAATGTTTTGTAGTGTAGCTGCCAATCAGAAAGTTGATTCACACGCGTCACTTGGACTGCCGTGACTTTAAACTCAGGACAGTTCGTTGCCCAATCGCTATTGTCGGTAGTAATTACATTGGCACCTGACTGTGGGTGGTGAAATGTAGTGTAAATAATTCCAGGCTGCACACGCTCTGTTAGCTTCGCACGCAATACAGTTTCACCAGCACGGCTCATTACACCTATCCAATCACCCTCTTTAATACCCCTCTCTTGTGCATCATGCGGATGAATTTCTACCACATCTTCATGATGCCATGCTACATTTTTAGTACGACGTGTTTGTGCGCCCACGTTGTATTGAGACAAAATCCGACCAGTAGTCAAAATCAGCGGATATTTAGCATTGACCTTTTCAGTGGTTGGCACATATTGTGTAATAAAAAACTTACCCTTGCCACGTACAAATCCATCAATATGCATAGTGGGCGTACCTGTAGGATATTCGTCGTTGCATGGCCACTGTATGCTACCTAACTCGTCTAATTTCTTAAAACTCACACCCTTAAACGTAGGTGTAAGCGCTGCAATTTCATCCATAATGTCACTAGTGTGCCTGTAATGCATTTCATAACCCAGTGCTTTGGATAGCATTGCTGTAATTTCCCAATCTTCATACCCTTGGCCACCAACATTGTTTTTAGGTGTCATGACACGACGTACCGGCGAAATGCGGCGTTCTGCGTTGGTAAATGTGCCACTCTTCTCTAAGAAAGACGCACCCGGGAAAAAAACATGGGCAAACATGGCAGTTTCGTTCAAAAATAAATCTTGTACAATCACGCACTCCATACTTTCTAGCGCATGCGTCACGTGTTGAGTATTAGGATCCGACTGTGCAATATCTTCGCCTACACAATACAGTGCTTTAAAGCGTCCCTCACCCGCAAGGTCCAGCATATTCGGAATACGTAAACCTGGTTCATCACTTAATGGCCTACCCCAAGCAGCTTCAAATAAGGCTTTAGCCGCAGGGTCTGATACGTGACGATATCCTGGATACTCATGTGGCATAGAACCCATATCACATGAACCCTGCACATTATTTTGCCCACGCAATGGATTGATTCCCACACCTTCTCGTCCGACATTGCCTGTTGCCATGGCTAAATTAGCGATTCCCATCACCATGGTTGAACCTTGAGAATGCTCAGTTACACCTAAGCCATAATAAATAGCAGCATTGCCTCCTGTAGCAAAT
>CAILFU010000050.1 GCA_903833595.1 uncultured Pseudomonadota bacterium | reverse complement strand
GTTTTTAGCAAAACGTTATAAGCAAATTTTAGTTACAATTAGCGTAAATTAAATTTACCAAATCTAAGCTTACGGAAATCTTATGTTAAGTCAAACCACAGCCGCAAAAAAAGCTCGCACCCTTGCTGAAGCGCTGCCTTATATCAAGCGCTTTTTTGATAAAACCATTGTGATTAAATATGGTGGCAATGCCATGACAGACGAACATTTAAAAGAATGTTTTGCGCAGGATGTCGTGTTGCTCAAGCTCGTCGGCATGAACCCCGTCGTGGTGCATGGTGGCGGCCCACAAATTAACGAAATGTTAGATAAGCTTGGCAAAAAAGGCGAGTTTATTCAAGGGATGCGCGTCACCGATGCAGAAACTATGGGCGTCGTTGAGATGGTGCTTGGCGGGCAAGTGAACAAAGAAATTGTCAATTTAATTAATCGGCATGGTGGCAAAGCGGTAGGCCTTACAGGTCAAGATGGCAATTTTATCCATGCCCACAAATTGCTCATGGAAGACTTAAATGACCCCACAAAAATGATTGATGTTGGCCAAGTGGGCGAAATCAGTGGGATTGATCCAAGCATTATTAACTTTCTAGATGGTGGTGATTTTATTCCAGTCGTAGCACCCATTGGCGTGGGCAAAGAGGGTGAATCCTACAATATTAATGCAGATGTCGTGGCTGGAAAATTGGCTGAAATATTGGGTGCAGAGAAGCTCATCATGCTGACTAATACACCCGGCGTATTAGATAAAAATGGCGAGTTACTCACTGGACTAACCCCTAAACAAATTGATGATTTAGTGGCAGATGGCACCTTGTCTGGCGGCATGCTACCTAAAATTAGTTCGGCATTAGATGCCGCACGTAGCGGTGTAAAAACTGTGCACATCATTGATGGGCGGGTAGAACATGCGCTATTGCTTGAAGTATTAACGGATGAAGGTGTAGGTACGCTGATTAAGGCCAAATAAATTGGCGCAAAACGGCAACGCTAAAGTCTGGATTTTTGACCTAGACGATACGCTTCACAACGCGTCTGCTCACATCTTTCCGGTAATGAATAAGGCCATGACGCAATACATCATGGCGTCACTCATTTTAGATGAAACCGCTGCCCATAGATTGCGTCAACATTATTGGCGCGTCTATGGCGCAACGCTTAAAGGCTTAATGCGTCACCATGGCGCAGACCCGCATCATTTTCTAAATGAAACCCATAAGCTAGTTGATTTACCTGACATGGTGCTTGAAGTAAAACGCTTACGACACATGCTAAATAGCCTTGCAGGCCGTAAGTTAGTGTTTACCAACGCACCACGCAATTATGCTTTACGGGTGCTCGATATACTGGGTATCACTGATTGCTTTGAATTGATATTCAGTGTCGAGTCTACAAAGTTTCATGCTAAGCCGTCTGTGCGTGGCTTTCAATTGTTACTCAAAGCAATCAAAGTTAAAGCCAGCGATTGCGTGATGTTAGAAGACAATTTAGCCGCCCTGATGACGGCAAAAAGATTAGGCATGAAAACAATTTGGATTAGTAAAACATTACAAAAACCAAATTTTGTTGATTATCGATTAACTGAAGTGTTAGCACTCACTCACCTTAAGTTATAATTTCTACTCAATGAGTTAACACCCCTATTGGCGAGGAACATAAAATGGCAGGCGAACGCAAACAACAAATTTTAGAAACGCTAGCCAAAATGCTAGAGTCCCCCAAACGCGAGAAAATCACCACCGCCTCGCTCGCTGCAAAACTAGAGGTCAGTGAAGCTGCACTCTATCGACACTTCGCCAATAAAGCACAAATGTTTGAAGGCCTCATTGTCTTTATAGAAGAAACTATTTTTGGCCTAATCAACAAAATCAGCGTTGAAGAAACAGATGGTCAAAAACAAATTCAACGGATTATTTCTATGCTGCTGGCCTTTGCCGAAAAAAACCCTGGCATGACCCGCGTGCTAATTGGCGATGCTTTAGTCAATGAAGATGAAAAACTACAACTACGCATTAATCAACTGAACGATAGGATAGAAGTCACACTCAAACAAAGTCTACGTATTGCGGAAACACAAACAGGCAATAAAGTAGATGCAGAAGCTCAAGCTAACTTGATGCTTTGCTATGTCATGGGTCGCTGGCATCAATTTGCTAAAAGCGGCTTTAAGCGCAAGCCGATGGAATTTGTACAACAGCAAATGACATCACTCATCAATCACTAAGCATTGAGTAGTACAGGGGAAATAACTTGCAAGGAACGATATTTGGTTTTACTGAAGCCCAGATTACCGATTTTGGGATGACCTTTGGCGTAGGCGGGTTAATGCTACTGATGATATTTATTGTAGGTCATCTTGCATGGGAGTCAAAAGCAGGTAAGTTTGGCACCTTTGCTTTATTTCTTGGCCTAACATTTGGCATGGTAGGCTATGTGGCAAAATACATCATTAAATTCAAACTCGGTATTCAATAACTTAAATTAGCAACCCTAGTTTTAAGTACTTAGAACGGTTTGATATAGCGCACAATCCAACGGCTATCTTCTAAATAGCCGTTTCTAGTCTCTAAATCACCGCCATACTGCAAGAGAATCCGGCCAAACGAAAAGTTTGCTATGCCTGATACTTGATAGCGCTGCAATTACGTTAAATTATTTCGGCTGACACCATCCCAGCTAGTTTCACCGCCTACGCTATAGAAATAAGCCGATGATAAGGAAAAGGTTGGGTTAATCGTATAGCTCAATCCGGACTGAAGTGTATACAACGGTTTTTGTTCTAAATTTTGATGATTTAGACAAGCCACGCCACAATCATTATTTTTACCAGACCACACCGCATCTAATGCCGCCATCCAATTTAGGGTATCGGTGATTGGTGTTTGAACACCTATTTGTAATGCGCCGCGATAACGATTTTCGCCCACATTAAAAACGCGGCGGTCACTATAACCACCGGTAGGGGTAATCAAGTAGGCAGCAACGCCAAAGTAAGTTTGCGTCTCACGGTTAGCATAAAGCCAATAGCCGAACGCCAACGTAGCGTCGCCAACACCAGAATCCCCACTAAGGCTTGACCCTTCTGGTTGGACATTAGTGATAGGTAGCTGCGCGTACACGATGGCAGGCTGTTCATCAATCTCAAAAGCATGGGCAAGACGTAGCTGATATTGCAATGCCTGATATTCTGGTCGACCTGCTACTTTGTGACTATTCACATAATAATCACTGCGTTGGCTAAACACTGTGGAGAACTGAACTACACTTCTACCCGCCATGGGTGCGCGAATTTCACCTGGTTGCAG
>CAILFU010000049.1 GCA_903833595.1 uncultured Pseudomonadota bacterium | reverse complement strand
CTGTCTCCTACACAACTTAAGTAAAACTTATGCTGCGACTTTAGCTCACTTAATTTAAAAATCTTCTGGAAAATGGTTCATTGCACTTAACACGGGGTATGGCGTCATCCCCCCCAAAGCGCATAAAGAACCATTTAACATAGTGTCGCTCAAGTCGCGCACCAACTTAATATTTTTATATACCTCGGTACCGGCAATAATTTTATCCATCACCTCAACACCACGTGTCGAACCAATCCGGCAAGGCGTACATTTTCCGCAAGATTCAATCGCACAAAATTCAAATGCATAACGTGCCATTTTTGCCATATCAACCGTATCATCAAATGCCACGATGCCGCCATGACCCAATACCGCCCAAATATTTGTAAATGCCTCATAATCTAAAGGGGTGTCAAATTGTGATTCTGGTAAAAATGCGCCTAATGGCCCACCCACCTGTACAGCCTTAATTGGCCTGCCAGTAGCTGATCCGCCACCATAATCATAGAGCAATTCACGTAAAGTAATGCCAAAAGCTAATTCAACCAAGCCACCATGTTTTATATTACCAGCCAACTGAATAGGCAAAGTACCCCGTGATCGGCCCATGCCATAATCGGCATAATATTGCGCGCCCTTATCTAATATAATTGGCACTGTGGCTAGCGAAATCACATTATTGACCACGGTAGGCTTACCAAACAAACCTTCAATGGCTGGTAATGGTGGCTTAAATCTCACCACCCCACGCTTACCTTCCAAACTTTCTAACAACGAGGTCTCTTCGCCGCAAACATAAGCACCTGCTGCACGGCGAACTTCTAATTTAAAAGCATGCTTGGAGCCGCAAATTTTTTCGCCCAAATAACCCGCTTTTTCTGCTTTACCAATAGCTTCATTCAGCACCTTTAGCGCATGTGGATATTCTGAACGCAAATAAATATAGCCTTGTGTTGCACCGACCGCAATGCCTGCAATCGTCATACCTTCTATTAATACAAATGGATCATTCTCCATAATCATACGATCTGAAAATGTACCGGAATCGCCTTCATCCGCATTACATACAATGTATTTTTGATTGGCTTCACACGCTAATACGGTATTCCATTTTATCCCTGTGGGGAAAGCCGCCCCGCCTCTTCCGCGCAAACCTGAGTCCGTAACTGTTTTAACAATATCAGCGCCAGATAAAACCAAGGCATTTTTAAGACCCTTATAACCGTTGTGGGCTATATATTCATCTAATGAAACTGGGTCAGTAATACCCACTCGCGCGAAAGTTAAACGCTGTTGTTGCTTTAACCACTCAATCTCTTCCGTGAGCCCTAAACATAAAGCGTGTGCACTTGCATTTGACGACATACCATTTAGAAAATCTGCATCAAAAAGTGAGCTGACGTCTTTTGCTTTAACTGGCCCATATGCAAAACGTCCTAGATCTGTCGATACCTCGACCATGGTTTCTAGCCAATAAAGGCCACGTGAACCATTTCGAATAATCTCTACATCTTTCCCACGTTTTTTAGCTTCATCCGAGATGGCAACAGCCACTTTGTCCGCACCCATTGAAAGTGCACTTGAATCACGAGGAATATATATTTTGATTGTCATACTTAAGCCTTCGCCACTGAAGCGCCTGCTTCTAAAATTAATGCCTCTAACTCAGAAATCGAAACGCGTCCATGGACGTCCTGATCTAGCATAATGGCTGGTGAAAGGGCGCAATTACCCAAGCAATAAACAGGCTCAAGTGTAATCGCTTGATTCTCTGTTGTTTGATGATAATCTACATTTAAGCACTTTTTGGCATGCGCCTCTAAGACTTCAGAGCCCATAGACTGACAAGACTCTGCTCGGCAAATTTGCAGAACATGTCGACCGGGCTTTTGAGTTCGAAAGTGGTGGTAGAAAGTCACAACCCCGTGCACTTCGGCCAGAGACAAACTCAAAGCGTTGGCTATTGGCGCATAAGAAGATTCCGGTATAAATCCTATGTTATCTTGAATCGCATGTAACAAAGGCAACAATGCGCCCGGCATACTTTTATACCCAGCAACTAAGTTATTTATTTTGTTGCTCAGTTCTTGTTTTTCTTCTAAAGCTTGCAACTTATTCTCTCCAAAACGACTAACAATATATTTCTAAACATATTAGTATAATACACTTGTAACAGGCTATCCAATCTGACAATCCATGATTAAAAAAGTGCCCCAATCTGCTCATCAGCTAATAGATCAATTTGGTCGTACTGTTGACTACATTCGCCTATCCATCACAGATCGTTGTGATTTTAGATGCGTGTACTGCATGGCAGAAGAGATGGCTTTCTTGCCACGACATGAAGTACTGACGCTTGAGGAATGTGCAAGGTTGGTCAAAATATTTGTCGCTTTAGGGGTAAGTAAAGTTCGCATTACCGGTGGCGAGCCTTTAGTTAGAAAAAACGCATTATGGCTGTTTGAAGAAATAGGCAATCTAGAAAACTTAAATGAGTTAGTGCTCACTACCAACGGAAGTCAATTGGAGATTCAAGCAAATAATTTGAAAAATGCAGGTGTTAAACGCATCAACATCAGTCTAGATAGCTTAAATGCGACGCGCTTTAAAAAAATCACTCGTACTGGCGAGCTTGATAAAGTGTTACGCGGCATACATGCTGCAAAAAATGTTGGTTTTGAAAACATCAAACTAAACACGGTGCTGATGCGTGGCGTGAACGATGACGAAGCACTAGCCCTTGTGAAATTTGCCATTGACCAAGCCATTGATATTTCATTTATTGAAGAAATGCCTTTGGGCGATATCAGCCACGATAG
>CAILFU010000048.1 GCA_903833595.1 uncultured Pseudomonadota bacterium | reverse complement strand
GGGGCTTAGCCAACTCATTTTTAACATAGGATTGCACATCTTGTTGCAAAATACGATTTTTTGCCGCAGACCCTTTAACAAACGCTAAATTAACGCCTAACTCACGCGCAAATTTACGTACTGATGGACTCGCATGCGAAATCTTACCCGAATCCACTATAGCACTTTCACCCACTGGTACTGGTTGATGCGCCGGGGCAATTGTTTTTGGTGGCTCTGGCGCTGGACGAGTAGGTTGTGGAATTTCTCGCTCTGGAATAGCCTCTTTCACAACGGCTGATTTTTCTGTAGCAGCTGGCTTTTCTACCACTGGTGTGGACACAGCGTCACTTACATCCATCGTGATAATCAAACTGCCTTGAGCAACTTTATCACCCACTTTCATTTTGACTTCTTTTACCACACCTGAAAATGGTGAAGGAATGTCCATAGAAGCTTTATCAGACTCCACTGTAATCAATGAATCTTCTTTAGCGACGGAATCGCCCGCTTTTACTAAAACTTCAATGACATCCACACTATCAAAATTACCAATATCTGGGACGAGTATGTCTTGAATTGCCATGTGTGCGTGTCCTTAAACTGTCGTTGGGTTAGGCTTGTTAGCATCTAACTTGTATTTTTTGATTGCTTCACTCACTTTGCTTGCTGGTAATTTACCTTCATCAGCGAGCGCTTTTAGCGTTGCAACAACAACATAATATCGATCCACCTCAAAGAAGCTACGAAGTGCTTCACGGCTATCAGATCGACCATAGCCATCTGTACCCAATGCTACAAATTTTCCTGGCACAAAACCTGCAATTTGCTCTGCAAAAGATTTCATATAATCTGTTGAAGCAATGGTAGGACCTTGCGCGCCTTTCATCACTTCTGCTACATAACTTAATCTTTGTGGCTTCTCCGGGTTTAGCATATTCCAACGTTCTGCATCTAAACCATCACGGCGTAATTCGTTAAAACTAGTCACGCTCCAAACATCTGCTGAAACACCCCAGTCTTTTTCGAGCAATTCAGCGGCAAATATTACCTCACGCAGAATTACACCACTACCCATCAACTGGACTTTTTCACCTTTAGCTTTTGATTTACTAAAGTTATAAATACCTTTAAGAATGCCCGCTTCAGAGCCTTTTGGCATTTCAGGATGAGTGTAGTTTTCATTCATCAAGGTGATGTAGTAATACACATCCTCTTGATTTTGCACCATACGACGCAAACCTTCTTGAATAATCACCGCCAACTCATAAGCAAAGGTTGGGTCGTAAGAAAGACAGTTGGGAATAGTGGCAGACATCAAATGGCTATGTCCATCTTCATGCTGCAAACCTTCACCATTCAATGTCGTACGACCAGCAGTAGCACCGAGCAAAAAGCCTCGTGCACGCGAGTCGCCGGCGGCCCAAGCTAAGTCGCCAATACGCTGGAAACCAAACATAGAATAGAAAATATAAAATGGAATCATCTGCACGCCTGTCACGCTATAAGACGTAGCAGCCGCCATCCAACTAGAGAATGAACCGGCTTCGTTGATCCCTTCTTCTAATATTTGTCCATCTTTAGATTCTTTGTAATACATCACTTGATCAGAATCCATAGGCTCATACAACTGGCCTTGGCTGGCATAAATACCCAATTGGCGGAACATCCCTTCCATCCCAAAAGTACGTGCTTCATCTGGCACGATAGGTACAATAAATTTACCTAACTGCTTATCTCGTACCAACGTTGATAAAATCCGTACAAAAGCCATAGTGGTCGAAATTTCACGCTCACCGGTTGACACCAACATATTTTCAAAAGCAGATAATTCAGGCACAACAAGTTCATTACCTTTACGGCGACGTGCTGGCACAGATCCGCCCATAGCGACACGACGTTCCGCCATATACTGCATTTCAGGGCTATCTGCCGCTGGCTTATAAAAGCTCAAACTCTCTACTTGCTCATCAGTAATGGGTAGATCAAAACGGTCTCTAAAAGCTTTAAGTGAAGTTAAATCCATACTCTTCTGCTGGTGAGTGGTATTTTGGCCTTCGCCAGCTTCGCCCATACCATAACCTTTTACGGTTTTAGCTAAAATGACAGTTGGCTGACCTTTATGATTCACTGCTGAGTGATAAGCCGCATAAACTTTATGAGGGTCATGTCCGCCACGGTTTAAGCGCCAAATATCTTGGTCGCTCATCGCCGCAACCATCTCTTTTAGCTCAGGATACTTACCGAAGAAGTGCTCACGTGTATATGCGCCACCTTTTGCCTTAAAGTTTTGATATTCGCCATCCACGCATTCTTCCATGCGTTTTTTTAACAAACCATCTTTGTCCATAGCTAACAACGGATCCCAATAAGAACCCCAAATCACTTTCAATACGTTCCAGCCAGATCCACGGAAGTCAGATTCTAATTCTTGAATAATCTTGCCATTTCCGCGCACAGGCCCATCTAAACGTTGCAAATTACAGTTAATGACAAAGATTAAATTGTCTAACTTTTCACGGCTTGCTAATGAAATAGCACCTAATGATTCAGGCTCATCCATCTCGCCATCACCACAGAATACCCATACCTTACGATCACTCGTATCGGCAATGCCACGATCGTGCAAATACTTAAGGAAGCGTGCTTGATAAATACCAGTAATAGGCCCTAAACCCATAGACACGGTTGGAAACTGCCAAAAATCTGGCATTAACCATGGATGTGGATAGCTAGGCAAGCCATTACCACCCACTTCTTGACGGAAATTATTCAATTGCTCTTCCGTAATACGACCTTCTAAAAAAGCACGCGCATAAACACCTGGGGAAGAATGGCCTTGGAAATAGACACAGTCACCGCCAAAATTCTCATTAGCTGCACGGAAAAAATAGTTAAAAGCAGTGTCGTATAAAGTCGCGGCAGATTGAAAGCTAGCAATATGCCCACCCACACCAGGTGATTTCTCATTAGCACGCAACACCGTCATAATTGCGTTCCATCGAACTAAAGCACGAATGCGACGCTCCATTTCAGGGTTGCCTGGCAAACGCTGCTGAAGATGGGTCGGTATTGTATTAACATAGGCAGTCGTCGCGTTATATGGCAAATTACTACCTGAACGACGCGCTTTATCAATCATGGCCTCTAGTAAGAAATGGGCGCGCTCAGTTCCTTCGTTTTCAATAACAGCAGTAAGCGCATCTAACCACTCTTGTGTTTCTTGTGGGTCGGTTTCTGTCATGCCTTTACCCTGTGGTGTATTGTATTGATTCGTTGCCATGCGTGAGATATCTCCGTGTTGTTGTTGCTACGCGTATAATTTACACAAAGCGAACGTAACTAAACATGAATTAGCTTGCTCTATATTTAAAGCAATCATTAAGGTCTATTCAATCAAGACAATAGTGTGGCTTTTTTAGGCTTTTTGGTCAAGTTAAACCGTACGAGCAAAAGGTTATTTTTATTGGTTCTGCTATGTTTATATTACATATTATATAAGAGTTAAAGGAATTTAAATGTCGTTAAAATTAGTACAAAATGCAGCTATATGTACAGAAAAATCATTATCTTCAGAAAAACACGTACTTTTTATACTCACCGAAAAAGAAGAAAATGAACTGGCATTTGGCGAAATTTTACGCACAAAACTAAATCGCATTAATGGCGAATACAAAGACTTAAATAAGACCCCTTTAATTGCAGATTTACCTAATAATGGTGTGGCAAGTTTTGTTATTTTAAGCAGTGATCTGAACATGTTTCAACGTCATTCCTTGCTACGTAAAGCACTGAAACCTTTACTTGATGAACAACCGACTGAATTAGCTATGTGCTTGTTTGGGGACGACGCTACTCGTGAGGCGCATGCCTGTGCAGCATACTACGTAGCTACAGTTAATGTGACGGAATTACCTAGTAGAAAAAAGGAAATTAAGTTCAAGCTATTGAAAAATATAAGTATTTATGGACACAAAGCAAGCCATGACTATAACTATGTGAATGCACGCGTGGCTGGAAACACGCTATGTCGTCAGCTCACCATTACCCCACCTAATGAATTAACCCCCACTATTTATCGTCAAAAGATTGTTACGCTAGCAAAATTAAATGGCTGGGAACATGAAGAATTTGACATGCCTACCCTAAAAAAAATAGGGGCTGGTGCGTTCTATGCAGTTGGTCAAGGTAGTTATCCACAAGATGCCGCTATTGTGCATTTAACCTACACACACAACAACCCTAAGAAACATATTGCATTAGTTGGCAAAGGCATTTGTTTTGATACTGGTGGGCATAACATTAAGCCAGCTAAGTACATGCAGGGCATGCATGAGGATATGAACGGCTCAGCAGTAGCCTTAGGTATCTTATTAGCGGCAACACAACAACAGCTTGAAGTTAAAATAGATTGCTGGCTAGCTATTGCACAGAATCATATTGGGCCACAGGCCTACAAGCAAAATGATGTAGTCACAGCACTTAATGGCATGACCATTGAAGTTGTTCATACTGATGCTGAAGGCCGTATGGTACTTGCAGATACGCTAACATTAGCAAGTCGGAAAAAACCTGATGTTATTTTAGACTTTGCAACACTCACTGGCAGTATGATTTCAGCATTAGGTGATCGTATGAGCGGTGTAATCAGTAATCGCCCTGAACTGTCTTGTAAAGCTGTTGGCGCTGGCGTTATCGCTGGGGAGCGTATTGTGGCATTTCCCTACGATGAAGATTATGAGAGTGACTTGGATAGTGATATTGCAGATATCAAGCAATGTACGCTTGAAGGCGGCGCTGACCATATTCATGCGGCACGTTTTTTAGGAAGATTCATCGAAAATGACGTTGCTTGGCTACATACCGACCTATCTTCAGCGAACCGCAAGGGTGGTTTGGGCGCAGTGCAGAGTGATACTAATGGTTTTGGTGTAGGTTTTGGCTTAGAAATGATTAAAAGTTTGCTGGCATAACCTTCCGCTGTAAAACTAAAAACCCCCACTACTTTCATAGAGGGGGTTTAGCAGACCATCTGACGACGGTACAAATAAATAGCTTGGCAGTGACCTACTTTCGCATACAAAAAGCATACTATCATTGGCGCTGGTTCGTTTCACG
>CAILFU010000047.1 GCA_903833595.1 uncultured Pseudomonadota bacterium | reverse complement strand
GAAGATATGGTGCAGTGTGCCACTTGTAAAGTGCACTTACCTAGATCGGAAGCTTATTTAGTTGCAAATAACTTCTACTGCTCTAAAACACACATTAAAAACAAATGAGTTTTTTAAACTTCAATTTTAGCGCCATTCGCAAACAAGATGCCGCAGTAACAATTGAGTTGCCACTGCAGGCACGCGCTATTAACGTACTTAATATTTTTCGCTTTATCTTAAGTTTAATTTTTATTGCTCTTTACCTCTTCATCAGCAATGAAACTTGGTTAGATAAAAACACTGCGCCACTATTTTTTAATTTATCAGTCGCTTACTTTGTGTTTAGTATCGTCGCGCTACTTATCGACCCACTGAAGTCAGCATCCCATCCATTTTTACTGCCACTTCAAGTCGTCATTGATATATTTTTCATCACCCTTCTCATGCATGCTGCAGGTGGCATACAAAGTGGTCTAGGTCTTTTACTTATCATTTCCATTGTGACTGCCAGCGTAGTTAGCAATGGACGCTTAGCTTTATTTTATGCCGCAATAGCTAGCCTGTGTTTACTACTAGAACAAAGTTATCAAATCGTACTGGGAGACTTATCAGCTGCGTCTTATACACAAGCGGTCATGTTAAGCTTGAGCTGCTTTGCAACTGCATGGCTAGCCTACAGTTTGGCGAAGCGTATGCAACAAAGTGAGGCATTGGCTTCAGCACGTGGCATCGACATTGAAAATCTCTCGCAAATCAATGCGCTTGTTACTCAGGAAATGCAGGATGGTGTGATTGTTGTAGATGAAAACTTTAATATTCGCCACCATAACTTGCAAGCCGGGTCGCTACTGTCTTTATCCAACAATCATTCATCCAACATCGCACTGACTATCCATGCTCCTGAAATAGCAACGGCATTTCACAACTGGGTAAATGGTGAGGACGCCAGTAACAATTCAATTGTTTCAATAAGAAATCGTGAATTAAAACTAAGATTTAAGGCAATTAATCAGTTGCGAAATATGGGTGCTGTTATTTTCATTCAAGATGTCAGTCAATTACAATCTAAGGCACAACAGGCTAAGCTGGCTGCACTCGGAAGATTAACGGCCAATATCGCGCACGAAATTCGTAATCCACTTAGCGCTATTAGCCATGCCAATCAATTACTACAAGAAGAAGAGCGTATATCAACAGCTACGACGCGTATTTTGCAAATCATCGAAGATAATATTCAGCGTATTGACCAAATTATTAAGGATGTCCTTAAGCTAAATAGGCGTAATCGTACAGATTTAGAAGAAGTTAATCTAAATGAGTTTTTGACAGATTTTTATGCTCAGTTTTGTGCGGTTGAAAAAATACCCAACGCACATTTCCAGCTAACCCCTTTACTAAAGAAGCAAATCGTCACTTTTGATAAAAGCCACTTAACGCAAATTTTATGGAATCTTTGTAAAAATGGCTGGGAGCATGGGAAAAAACAAAACAATAGCTTAAGCTTAGACTGTCATGACATTGGTGAAAATGGCTTAAGTATTCAAATTAAAGATGATGGTAACGGCATTGCAGAAAAAGATAGGTCTAGATTGTTTGAACCGTTTTTTACTACCAAAACTTCCGGCAATGGCTTAGGGCTTTATATTTCACGTGAGCTGGCAGAAGCCAATGGCGCAAGCCTACAATATCAAGCCTTAGCCGAAGGCAGTGCTTTTGTACTGCATCTAAAAAAGTTCAGTTAATCCCAAGTTAAACCAAGGCATAATAACGCATGACTCAAAAACTAACATGCTTAATAGTCGACGATGAAGCCGACATTAGAGAATTACTAGTCATGACGCTAGAACGTATGGACATTGACACTTTCAGTGCCAGCAATTTAGAAGAAGCTAAGCTATTACTTAAACAGCGCCAATATGCACTATGTCTCACTGACATGCAAATGCCAGATGGCACGGGTCTAGATTTAGTGAATTACATCAGTGAATTTCATGCAGGACTTCCTGTTGCTGTCATTACAGCACATGCCAGTGCTGACAATGCCGTATCTGCGCTTAAAGCAGGCGCTTTCGATTACTTGAGTAAGCCAATCTCATTAAAGCAATTGCGGCCTGTCATTGAGTTTGCGATTAAACTCACGACCCAAGCCCAAACTAGCGAGACCAGTACCTTAGAAATGCTTGGTGAATCTGATTCTATGGCTTATGTACGAAGCATGATTGTAAAATTGGCGCGTAGCCAAGCGCCAGTTTACATCAGCGGCGAATCTGGCAGCGGTAAAGAGCTGGCGGCCAAACTCATTCACAAAAATAGCTCTCGGGTTGATGGTGCTTTTATTGCCGTTAACTGTGGCGCAATTCCTGAAAACTTAATGGAGAGTGAATTTTTTGGTTATAAAAAGGGGGCCTTTACTGGCGCCAATCAAGATAAAGAAGGGTTATTTCACGCCGCCAGTGGTGGCACATTATTTTTGGATGAGGTGGCTGATTTACCATTACCTATGCAAGTAAAACTATTGCGCGCAATTCAGGAAAAGAAGGTGCGTATGGTGGGGGGCACGACTGAAGAAGCAGTTGATGTACGTATTATTAGTGCCACCCATAAAAATTTAACCCAAATGATGGATGCTGGCCTATTTAGACAGGACTTATATTACAGGCTCAACGTAATACAACTCAAAATTCCAGCATTACGTGATCGCCGAGATGACATCCCTTTATTAGTAAATATGTTGCTAGCAAAACTTTGTGCTAACCACAATACTAATATACCGCACATTGACATTGAAGCTCAGGCATACCTATCAAAATTAGACTTTCCTGGCAATGTGCGAGAGTTAGAGAACGTGCTAGAACGTGCTTTAGCAATGAGTGATGGTAAAGCTATCACAATTGATGACTTAGGTAAAGAGAATAAATATTCCACTTCACAAGACTCGGGGAATGATTTCGAGTCAATGTTTAATTCCGACCACACATCAACACTTAACTTATCTGACTACCTAGAAGATATTGAAAGAAAAGCGATTATTAGTGCATTAAATAAAACGAATAACAACAAAACTGCTGCAGCTAAATTATTAGGGGTCAGCTTTCGTACGCTACGTTATCGATTAGCTAAACTAGGTCTAGCGAAAGATAGTGAAGCAGACCTAGATAGTGAGATTGAAAGTGACGAAACTCCAAGCCAGTAAGTCTAATGTAACTTGATTAGAACTCTAGCTTAACACCAGCGCTAAGTAGGTGATATACATCGCACCATTTACCAACAAATGCCACACTTTAATACCCCCTTTCCCAACTAAATATCGCAACCAAACTGCCGCAATCAATGTCATGGCAATACCTAGCACTACTTCAATACGCGGTTGCCATGGCGTGAGCATAATCCCAATTGCTGGTAATAACGTGCCTTGAAAAACCATTGCACCGGTAATATTGCCAAATGCTAAGGTATCTTTGCCCTTACGTATCCACAAGATACTGTTTACTTTTTCAGGCAATTCAGTGGCAATAGGAATAATCAATAAAGATAGCAATAACGCTGAAATACCAATAATTTTTGCTGCCGCCTCAACCCCGTGAATAAATCCTTTTGCGCCAGCGATAAGCAAAACAACCCCTAAAATAAGTTGGATGCCAATGACAACCATATTATTAGATAAGCCAAGCTTGCATAAAAACATATCACTACCGGCCTCAGTGGCATGTCCATCTTCCACTAGCCCTTTTGAAGCATGGAGCGTCATCATCACGTAAATAAAGTAAATCATGACCATGCAAGCACCAATGCCGTAACGCACAACTGACAGTGTATGTGGCACATACATCGCAACAGCGGCAAAGCTAAATGCAACAATAAAGAAATTTAAATCACGTGTTAAGCCAGTGCGTTCCGGCCTTAAATGCCCCTGTGTGCCACGTCGCCTCCAAACAGAAATTGCCATGAGGGAAATTGACAATGTCGCCAACATCAATGGTGCCCCCAAAATAGAACCTACCCCAATTTCTTCATTAGTCGCTACATTTTGAGTACCTGCCAACAATGCTAATAATGGCACCATCGTTTCTGGCAAAGCAGTACCTACAGCGGCAAATAAAGAACCTGTAACCCCTTCGGAAATACCAAGTTTTTCACCCAAGTGTTCAAGCGCATTGGTAAACACTTCTGCCGCAATCAAAATCACAATCAGCATCAAAAATAATTGAAAAAATACCATCTTGTTCTTCCTAGGCGTTATTTAAATTTAGTCAGGTGTAATTTTATCGGATAACACCAATATATACTGCAATCTATTGCTAAAGTTTTCACTTAAAATAATTTTTAGAATAAAATCTGTCTCTATGAACGCTTATGATATTGATGAATATGGTTTGGCAATGAACTCTCTGTTTATTGCATCACCTAACTTTGATTTACGGCCTAAGAATGAAGTCAGCTTAATCGTCATTCACAATATTAGCTTACCCCCTGGCCAATATGGTGGCGAGGGCATTATCGAATTATTTACCAATCAACTCAACCCTAGCAAACATCCTTATTATGCAGAAATTTACAGCCAAAAAGTATCTGCGCATTTCTTAATTAGGCGCGATGGCAAGCTCATACAGTTTGTATCATGCCTAAACCGTGCTTGGCATGCTGGGGTATCCAATTGGCATAATAGGGAACGTTGTAATGATTTTTCAGTCGGAATAGAAATGGAAGGTTCTGATTTTGAAATATTTGAATCAGTGCAATATCAAACACTACAAAGTTTGATTACTTCACTCACCAACACATACACAATACAAGCTATAGTAGGACATTCAGATATTGCACCTGACCGCAAAACTGATCCCGGCCCCTACTTCGACTGGCAACGCATAATTGCTAGTCATTGACAGAGAAAGTTCTAAAAAATGATGTCACAAAAAAAACCACTTATTGCAATCACATTATTGTCCATCATGCTCTTAGCCTGCGGCTCAGAAAGTGCCGATAAAGCTAAAAAAGAAAGTGATAAAAATAGCCAAAAGCCGACGCTAGTTACCATTACAACCGTGAAAAAACAGCCTATTGAAATCACTGAAGAATCTGTAGGTTCGCTTGAAGGGCTTAATAATCCAACGGTATCAGCCGAAGTAGCAGCACGCGTCGTTACAATTCATGTCAATACTGGACAATCCGTAAAGCAAGGTCAGCTCATTGCCACATTAGATGCCACAGATTTTAGTATGCAACGCAATGAAGCCCAGGCTGAAGTTGCCCGTATTGAGGCGTTATTATTGAATCAAGCTAAAACAGTTGAACGTAATTTAGCCTTAGTAAACAAAAAATTTATCTCACAAAATGTCGTTGATAACGATATATCGCAGCAAAATGTTTTAAAAGAACAACTGGCTGGTGCTAAAGCCCGTATAAGCAGTATTAACCATGGCAGTAGTAAAACAAAAATATATGCGCCCTCTAGCGGCAAGATAGAAAAGAAAATAGTGGATGACGGTGAGTTTGTTCGAGCGGGTGATCCGATAGTGCAAATTGTTTCTTCAGAGCGGTTGCGTGCACATTTGCCTTTCCCTGAACACATCGGGGCAACACTCAAGCCCGGCTTAAAAGTACGCCTTAACACACCGACCAGCGAGAAAACTGTTGAGGCAGTGATTCATGAGTTGAAGCCAATGATTACTGAGGGAAGTCGCACGGTGGATGTAATTGCAGATATAGTCGATGCGCCAGGCTGGCAAGCTGGCGCAAGCGTGACAGGCACAGTAATATTAGGCACCCAGCCCGCTGCAATGATGGTGCCGGAGCAAAGCCTAGTGCTACGACCAGCTGGCGATGTCGTGTATATCATGCGAGATAATAAAGCCTATCAAGCAATCGTTAAAACTGGTATGCGCCAAAACGGCTTGGTTGAAATCATAGAGGGCATTACTGAAAATGATGCCATAGTCGTTGATGGGGCTGGATTTTTAACGGATAAAGCCCTAGTTAAATTAAGTACAGGCCATCCGCAAGCACACTCTAAAAAAGTTAAAAACTAAATATGACTTTGCCTGAACTCTCCATCAAGCGCCACGTACTTGCGTGGATGCTATCTGCAGTAATCGTGCTATTCGGCATCATTGCCTATGAAAAAATTGGCGTTGATCGCATGCCATCTATCGACTTCCCCATCATTATGGTTAATACCACTTTGCGTGGCGCAGATCCCGACGTGGTTGATACCAGCATCACCAGTATTATCGAATCAGCAGTAAACACCACCCCTGGGATTGAGCATATTCAATCAGCCTCTTCACCTGGCGTTTCTAGCATCAGCATTACGTTTGCGCTGAG
>CAILFU010000046.1 GCA_903833595.1 uncultured Pseudomonadota bacterium | reverse complement strand
CGTGAAACGAACCAGCGCCAATGATAGTATGCTTTTTGTATGCGAAAGTAGGTCACTGCCAAGCTATTTATTTGTACCGTCGTCAGATGGTCTGCTAAACCCCCTCTATGAAAGTAGTGGGGGTTTTTAGTTTTACAGCGGGATGATGGTGTATTAGTGTGATGGAAAAGCACTAATCACCAAGTTGCATTGTAATCAATTGCAGTGAGTGGTTCCAATTCATTGAATTCATTGGTATAATGGCCACAGAATTTTTCGATGGGCTTTGTGCCCATTTTTTGTTTCTGCAACTTATGTGTGTTGACTGAGTTGTGGTGAGGTTTAAGGGTTAATTAACATGCAAGATTTGCATACATTGATAGAAACATCTGTGACGCAGTTAGGCTTCGAGTTAGTGGATTTAGAGGTTTCTAACCGAGGTAAGTTATTGCGTGTGTTTATCGATAAGCTTAAGCCTAAAGATGTTAAAGATAGCGTCAATATAGATGATTGTAGTTTGGTGAGCAATCAATTGGGTAACTTGTTAGCGGTCGAAAATGATATTGACTATGACAGGCTAGAGGTTTCTTCGCCGGGTATGGACCGGGTGCTGAAAACGGAGGCTAATTTTGTACGATTTATTGGGGAGCGCGCTACAGTTAAATTACGCGTACCAGTGATTGAGTTGCAGATAAGTGCAAAAGATAAAAAAGAAGAGGAGATTACAAAAAAGAATTTTTTAGGCTTAATTCGTGGCGTAGAGTCTGGACAATTATTGCTTGAATGTGACGGTGTTATCCATAAAATAGCCATTAGCAATATTGATAAGTCGCGCTTAAGCCCGATTTTTTAAAGAACAGTTTGATATATTAGTAGATAGTTTTAACTAGAAGAATTTAATTTAATAATGCAGATCATCTGCAAATTGATAGCCGGAGAGCAACATGAGTCGTGAAATTTTATTATTGGTTGATGCTTTAGCGCATGAAAAAAACGTGACGAAAGAAGTTATTTTTGTCGCGCTTGAGCTAGCCTTGGCTTCCGCCACCAAGAAAAAACATCATGATGATGCAGACGTGCGTGTAGCGATTAATCGCGAGACGGGTGAATATGAAACCTTTAGACGTTGGCAATATGTCGAATATGATTTGCTTGAAAACTCAAACTATCAAATTGATGAAGAGAGTGAGCATGCTAAAGGGTTAACAATAGGCGAGTATTACGAAGAGCCGTTAGACAGTATAGAATTTGGTCGTATAGGCGCGCAAGCAGCAAAACAAGTCATTCTGCAAAAAGTACGAGAAGCTGAGCGTGAGCAAATTTTAGAAGACTTTTTAGCGCGTGATGAAAAGCTTGTCACAGGTGTGATTAAGCGCATGGAAAAAGGCAATGCGATTATTGAGGTGGGTCGTATTGAATCATTATTGCCACGTGAGCAAATGATACCTAAGGAAAATTTACGGGTAGGCGACCGAGTACGCGCATATCTTTCACGTATCGAACGTGGTGGTCGTGGACCGCAACTGATTTTATCTCGCGTAACACCAGATTTTTTGGTGCGTTTATTTGAGTTGGAAGTACCGGAAATTGAAGAAGGCTTGTTAGAAATCCGAGCTGCTGCGCGTGACCCTGGGTTGCGTTCAAAAATTGCTGTTAAATCAAATGATCAGCGTATAGACCCTGTTGGCACATGTGTAGGTATGCGTGGTTCACGCGTGCAGGCAGTAACGGGAGAGCTGGCAGGAGAGCGTGTAGATATCGTGTTGTGGAGCATTGAGCCAGCACAGTTCGTGATTAATGCAATGTCGCCAGCTGAAGTAACTAGTATCGTAGTGGATGAAGATACGCATAGCATGGATGTGGTGGTGGACGAAGAGCAGTTGGCCTTGGCAATCGGTCGCAATGGTCAAAACGTCCGATTAGCTTCAGAGTTAACGGGTTGGACTTTAAATATTCTCACTGTAGATCAAGCTGCTCAGAAAAACCAAGATGAGTTTTCTGGGGTAAGTCAGTTATTTATGGATAAGTTAGATGTAGATGCTGAAGTTGCAGAAATACTGGTACAAGAAGGATTTAGTACATTAGAAGAAATCGCTTATGTACCATTGGCCGAAATGAACGAAATTGAAGCATTTGATGAAGATACCATTGAGGAGCTTCGTAAGCGTGCCCGTGCTGCATTGTTAACTGAGGCAATTGCCAAAGAGGAAGGTGTAGATGAAGCGGCCCAAGATTTATTGACCATGGAAGGTATGGATGATGAAACTGCGCATCTGTTGGCTTCAAAAGGCGTGTCGACCATGGATAATTTAGCTGAATTAGCGGTTGATGAATTAGTCGAGCTTACACAAATGGACGAAGAGCGTGCCAAAACACTGATTATGGCAGCACGTGCACCTTGGTTTAAGTAGTTTCATTTAAGCAAACGGAATATCAATAGAGTAAAGAAGTCGGTACTACTGCTAGGCAATAAGGCTTAGAAAAAGAACACTGGAGCAAGAAGATGGCACAAACAACCGTAGAACAATTTGCTGGCGAATTAAAGCTGCCAACCGCATTGCTATTAGAGCAACTAAAAAGTGCTGGGGTAAATAAATCGGTCGCGGAAGACCAGTTAAGTGAAGCGGATAAAACTGCCTTGTTGGATCACTTGCGTAAAGAACACGGTACGCTTGCACCAAAAAATAAAATTACGTTGACACGCAAATCTAGTTCAGAAATTAAAAAAACAGATAACACAGGTAAGGCGCGGACAATTCAAGTTGAAGTGCGTAAGAAACGTGTCATT
>CAILFU010000045.1 GCA_903833595.1 uncultured Pseudomonadota bacterium | reverse complement strand
GGCCTGCAGCATTGGGCAAATTGCACAGCCATGCCTTCGGTGCCATGTATGGTAATAGTATCTAGCGACTTAGCTGGTAGCTTAGTATGTTTTTCTAAGTTCTCATCTGTCATGGCTAATAATTGATGTGCCACCATCACGTTTTGACGTTTACCCAACCCAATGTCAGTCAAAATTTCGGATTTCTTTTTAAGACCGTAATCACGAATCAGTTTTTGCCAATGCGCATCTGTAATTTGACTAGATTCAACATGCAAAGCTCGCAAGGCTTGGTTGAGCATGCGCTCGCCTAGGTGCGCCGACTCTGTAGATTGCTGTGACTTTAAATAGTGCCGAATATGGGCGCGGGCACGACCAGTCACCACATAATTAAGCCATGCAGGATTAGGTTTGGCGAGTGCGCCAGTGATAATTTCAACATGGTCACCATTATGCAACTCTGTTCGCAGCGGTGCTAAATCTTGATTAATACGGACTGCTACACAACTATTACCAATGCCTGAATGCACAGCATAAGCAAAATCTACCGCTGTCGCACCTTTTGGTAACGCTAATATTTTACCTTTAGGGGTAAACACATAAACTTCATCGGGAAATAAATCAATTTTAAGGTGCTCAAGAAAATCTAATGAATCGGCACTATCGCTTTGAATTTCTAACAAACGCTGCAACCATTGATGCGTTTTATGTTGCAATGCTGTTAACTGCGCATCACTAGCTTTATAAAGCCAATGCGCTGCAACACCAGCATCAGCGATGTTGTGCATCTCAACACTGCGAATTTGCACCTCTATAGGCGTACCAAATGGGCCAAATAATGTAGTGTGTAAAGATTGATAACCGTTCGCCTTCGGAATCGCAATATAGTCCTTAAACTTAGTAGCGATAGGCTTGTAAAGTGTATGCAAAGCACCTAAAGCAATATAGCAACTAGTTAAGTCTTTTACTATTACACGAAATCCATAAATGTCGTAAATTTGCGAGAATGCCGTCATTTTTCCGGTCATCTTCTTGTAAATACTGTAAAGATGTTTTTCTCGCCCCGAAACTTCAGCATCTACTTTCATACTAACAAGCTGATGTTTGATAGATTCAAGTATTTTACTGACGACTTCTTTACGATTACCACGCGCCGCTTTCACAGCATTTGAGATTGCGCTATAGCGCATGGGATGTAGATACTGAAAACTCAAGTCTTCAAGCTCTTGATAAATGGCATTAAGGCCCAATCGATTAGCAATTGGTGCATAAATATCAAGCGTTTCTTTAGCAATAAGCTTTTGTTTCTCAGGCCTCATCGCATCTAACGTCTGCATATTATGCAATCTGTCAGCCAATTTCACTAAAATCACACGTACATCTTGTGACATAGCAAGTAGCATTTTTCGGAAGTTTTCAGCCTGCGCCACACTAGCACTTTGGAACTCGATTTTATCTAACTTGGTAACACCATCAACCATTTCAGCTACTTGCTGCCCAAACTTCTCTTTAATATCATGCGTAGTGACATCAGTATCTTCCACTACATCATGCAATAAAGCGGCCAAAATCGTAGGCACGTCCATATGCAATTCAGCCAATATACAGGCTACCGATACTGGGTGTGTAATATAGGGCTCACCTGTTTTTCGCACCACGCCTTGATGGGCAAGGTCCGCATAGCGAAATCCCTCCCAAATTTGGGCGATATCTTGAGGCTTAAGGTATTGTTTAAGGCGTAAACTTAATGGCGAACCCTCGCTGTCCGCAGGCAACAAGGAGGCTGAAGCTAAATTAGCTGAGGTAGAGTTCGATAATTCCGCTTTATGAGGTATCGCGGTTTTGGACATGTCGTTGTCACTACAGGTCTAAAATTATGGATTAACCGCGGTTTAAAATATCCACGCCTATTTTACCGGCGGCAATTTCACGTAAAGCCAATACTGTTGATTTATCGCGCAAACCCTGTACGTTAATAAGCGGTTCAGCACCGTTATGCAATTGACGTGCGCGATAAGCAGCCGCTAAAGTCAATTCAAAGCGATTTGGGATTTTGTCTAAGCAATCATCTACCGTAATACGTGCCATGATGGTTTTTCCTGTTATGAGCTAAAGTAAAAGTATTAGCTAAAATTAAAATATTTATAAAGTTAAGCGTTTTAATGACAATGCTTAACTTAACTAAATTATGTGAGTGTTTGAATCAAGCTAGCATAACGCCGCATCTGAACTGAGCCTGCCAGACGATGCGAGCGAACGATTGCTCGAATATCTTGCAAAGCAACATCAAAATCATCGTTAATTGTAACATAATCGAACTCACCCACGTGACGCATTTCTGTCCGCGCTGCCGCAACTCGTTTAGCAATGACCTCTGCACTATCTTGACCGCGACTATTAAGCCTGCGCTCCAAGGTATCTATTGATGGCGGTAACACAAATATACTAATCGCCTTTGGATACAAAAGCCGTACTTGCGCCGCACCTTGCCAATCTATCTCTAAAATGACATCGTAACTAAGTTTTAATAGCGCTTCTACGGTTGATTGTGCAGTTCCATAGCGCGCGCCATGGACTTCAGCGCTCTCTAAAAACTGAGCCTCTCCTAGCATACGCAAAAAAGTTGCATCATTCACAAAGTGATAATCTACACCGTTGATTTCACTAGGTCTGGGATTGCGCGTTGTATGAGAAATCGAAAGTTTTAAATGCGCATCTTCTGCCAACAGAGCTTTAATCAGGCTGGTTTTACCTGCACCTGATGCAGCAGTGACAATAAAAAGGTTACCGTTAGTCATAGGTTCATTCTATTATAAATTGATCTTATTTAAATGCATTGCTATTCAATATTCTGGATTTAAATAGTGATTATGTCTTGTAAGTCATATTTAATATGGATATATACTTTTTTACTTTATTAGTAGTACATGTATTGGTACACACTTCTACTTTACTGCAATCAACAATTGAGTTTTATGCAATTTATTTTTTATTATTTTTTTCATACTCCCTTTCAAATTCCTTTAAAAAATCTCGTTCATTCACTACTGGGCTTTGCTCTTTCTTTACTGCATTTTGATCAAGTTTCACATAACATCCTGTGGTGAATTTTTTTGTTGCTGTCGGTAAACCACCGCCTCGGCAAGAATATATGACTGTATATCCCTTATCAGCCATACAACTCTCCACAAAATAACTTCTTGCTACACCACCTTCCACTGAACCATCAAATATAGATTTAGCTTTTTCTATACATTCATCAATATCAATACTGATTGAATCTTTACAGCCCATCAGGCACAATAAAAATAATAACAAAGATAAACATAGGGCTTTCATGCGAATAAACCTTCCTGAAATAACTTTAATGTGAATCGGATGGGAATAATGAATCTAATTATTTAAACAATGTTCTTAGAACGTATTCTTTCCCTAAATTCAGCATTAGGTTCTGGTTCACCATAGCTCTCTTCATAGCTTGCAAGCATCCCAAGTATCTTTTCAGATTTATGTATGGGAGGTGACTCCAAATCCTTAGGTACTTCTATCGCAACGCATCGGTTTAATGTTATAGCCTCTAGGAGCTTATCCTCACTTGAAATTAGGTAAACATCTTTCTCACACTCCTTACAGAAGCGCACACCATCACGAGACGTTTCTTTCATCTCATCCCATTTCTGAGCACAGCGAAAGCCAAAAACACAATTGCGAATTTTTATTGTCATTAAAAGATGTCCAAGTTACTTATTTTGCAAAATCTCTTAAATGTTCCCCATTGCAAATAACAGTACTAAATTCTTTTGCGCCTTTCGGACTCCACCCTTCAAATAATTTTTTATCCATCGTTGCTGTCACACAACGATTGTAAGCCGTGTCTTGAGTATATAAATAAACACTTGTAACCATTGCTACACCGATAATAATTGCTGCGATAATTTTACTGTCCATAACATTCACCATGTACTTTTTAGTTCTAAAAGTATAGTTTAGCGAGATAAAGGGCAAATGTTTGAACCCATATTCAAAACAGTTCCATCATCGTATCTACACATTGTATTGCCTCCGTCATACCATTGAGAGCTTAGATAATGCGGGCTTGCTGGCATAGTAATATTGGCAGGGCTTTGTCTTGAGCTGCTACCTGCTATACCTAACCCGAGATTGATTAGGGCATTCCATGCATTACTGTCCTGCTCTTTAGCTGCTTGTGCAGCCCTTCGTGCTTCAGATTGCCTTAACTGCTCTTCATACTGCCTCTGATGCTCTGCATATTCAGCTTGCCTAGCCTGAAGTTGTTTCAGCGTATCGGCCTCAAGTTGAAGCATTTCAGCAGAACTATCGCTAGCTTCATTTGATTGAACTGCTACAGGTGATGATTTTTCTTTTTTCGCTAACTCAATACGACACATAACATATGCTTGCGAGCCAACTGCAGCACCGTAACTTCTGCAAGTTTTATCATCCCGACTTTTTATAGCATCAGCTGCTTGTTTGGCTAATTTTGCTTCTTCTTTCTTTTGAGCTTCAGCTAGCCGTTTGGCTTCTCGCTCGGCTTTTCTAGCATCACGCTCTGCATTTTTAGCTGCTAGCTCAGCTGCCTGTAAATCTAACTTCGCTTGTTCAACCGCAGCTTTTTCGTTGGCTGCTAGCTCTTCCTCATTCTTTCTTATGTTATCCAACGAAGCTTGGTAATAAGGATCTGTTAACTTGTAATTAGTTATCGCTTCTGGATTAGCTAATTTAGCTTCATCTGATGCGTTCTCAAAATAATGCTCATACGCCAGTCTAATGTTCTCCCAATTATCAGAAAGCTGGTCAGTATTAACCCTTAAGTTAGCTTCCTCTAAAGCAGCCAGTGGATTATTGAAGTAATGCCAAGCCTTATTAAAGTGCTCAATAGCTACTAATTTATTAGATTCTTTATCAATCTTAATTAAAGTGCTGCCCATCATGTATTCAAAGTCACTACCTACTGGATAATCAAGTCTTTCAATGCCCCTTGACTCAATTGATGTTAATAAATTAAATGCCTTAAGATAATCTTTAGCCTGATAATTTTTTTTTGCATCAATAATTTTCTGCTCATTAGATATATAAACGATATTGTCATCTTTTGCATATATCTCACAAGAATGACCTGCTGGCATAGCTTTATTGCATTCGGCTAAGGTGCGCTTTATCAGCAAGTTAAAATTAAGAGGCCCAAAAAATAAATACCCTGTGGTATCCAAAAAACATCGCTGAACATTACTGTTCTCGCCAATAACAAACACTTTATGATGTCCAGAAAGAGCCCCGTAACCATTGCCGCTAGTTGATTTGTCGGTTTTTAATACTGAAAAAATCTCATAACAATTAGCAGAAAGCTCTTTCTGCGCACGTTGTAAAGTTTCCGCTGATAGTTCGGCATGAGCAACGCCAGCACTTAGTTGAAGATAGGCTAGCAATAAAAGTAACAGTCGCTTCATTAACAACCTTTATATGAGTCAAAGTAACCCTACTAACGTTGGGCTATTTTCGTGAATAACAAGATTAACCTTACTCTCTATATAGTTAATATTCAATCAGGCAAACTTTAACACCTGATAAATATTCATATGATATGGGTATATTTATACCTATTGACAGAAAATGATAAAATAATATTTATATAAATCATATAGTTCCAGAACATCTAGGTTCAGGTGAACCATGATGTTAGTGACCGCTCACATGCACAGGTGTGCATGTTAATGACCACTAACATAAAATGAGCGACCTAATCATCTAATGGGGTACTGGAAGGACTTAATTAGCTCTGAAACTTTTTAAACTTAAATCAGAATGTAGCATTAAACAGACATAAGTGCTTGTGGGAGCGTAAGCAGCTTGATTGTTTTAAATATGTAAAAGCGCATAATTATATTCATCAAAGCAAATAGTTAGGAATTAAAAATGACGGATATTAATGAGCAGCAATATAATTTAATCCAAAAGATATGGTACGGCCAATTGCCGTTATCTACTATATATTGGCTATACGGTTTTGGTGGTGGATTTATATGGGCATTACTTTTTGCCTTTAGCAGGAATAGTCAAACTGCAACAATCATAACAATGGTTGCAGCCTTACCTTATCAAATAGTTTTAAATGTTGGTGTTTGGCGTGCTGCAAATTTATATACAAAAAGAAAATTATGGGCAACGCTGGCTAAAGTAGCCACAACTTTTGGTACTGCAATATTAATAAGCAACTTATTAACCTCTGGACTCCACACTACTAATGCCGATTTAATACCTACTTTATTGGGATCTAGTGATGAGCATGTATTAAATAACTGCATGAAATGTGATCATGGGAAATGTGAACCGCATACAGTAATACGTAGCATTACAGTAAAATTATCTGAGCCTAATAACTCTATGCTAATAACCGCTGTAGATTGGACAAAAGATAAAAGTGGGAATTTTGAGACAGAGACCCTATTTGATTCAAAAGAGAAAGGCTTGCTTGATAATACTATCCCCAGTTGCGCAATAAAATCAAATAACGAAGGCTTCTGTAAGAGCGGAATAGATAATTACCGCCATGATAATTATATTTTTCATACTCAACATTCATTCAATTATAAAGATAATAAAATGATATTCACTATTCACATGGATATGTTTAATGCCATTACTCAAGAATCCTACCCCCATACAGATGAAACAACACACGAGTGTTCATAAAAGCAGACTGCGGAATTTTTAAAATATATATCCCCCACCCTTTTTCATATAAACACTGACGGGGGGGTCTTCTGAAACAGCTTTTAGAATCGCCGTATGGGTATAAATTAGGTACAGACTTTTTAGCTATTCACGGGGTTAAGATATATTTTAAAAATAACAGTCTAGAAACAGCAAGACTGCATATTAATCACTATTTTCTATCATCCCAAACTCTATCGCTACAGCAGCAAGTAACTTCAGCCTAGCATTTACTTCTATGGCTAATAGTTTAGATTCTTTTGTGTATCTGCCATGCTTGTAATTGTAATGTGCCTCTCCTGACGGTGATAAACCACCATGCAAACGGCATCTTGTTTTACCTACTACGGATGGTTTCTTACAAAGTGTGCCTGCTCTTGTTTTAGCGCCGCAATTCATACTGTTTCCTTTGAGCAGATTACTATCAATAGGTGAGCAGGGTTGATGCCGGCTATTTTAAGGGGTGGGGGTAGGGTGGGGTCTGGTATTCCCGAAAGTGACAAGCCTCCCCCTACTAGTTGAGGCCAGTGTAACCAGCGACTATTTGCTGTTATTTGTAACATTGTTGTTAGCTTGATGTTGGTCATGGCTGGCTCTGTTCATGTTCGGTGGTTTTGGTCTTGCAATGCCGCTCTTGCCCTTCACGCCCACAATACGCTTGCCTGATTTAACAGGGGGTAATGGTGTAATTACATTGTTCTCGGTAGTCGTGCCAGTCAAAGTGACCAAAATGGGCTTAACAAGCTCGGTAGTCGTGCCAGTAGAGTGTCTTGCTGTCACGATAGACGAGCCTGGACTGTCTCGGTAGTCGTGAAGCCCACTTTGTTTCTTAACTGGAGGTTTACGTCTTAGTGTTGGCGGTAAAGTGCAAAGCGAATAAGCCCCCCTGTTGTAGCTATTAGCCGTAATATCTAATCCCACATAATTGGTAATGGGGTACCAAGTTAGCGCAAACCAGTTAGGGCCCATATTTAAGCCGCCCCATCTAGTTTGGACTACCAAGCCACGTGCTATCAACTCATGACAAGCTTTACGGTTACTTTCGTCACAAGTCCAGCCTTGGTTATAAAGCCATTTTTTGCTAAGTTGGTAATGTCCGTTATTAGCACCGTTATGTTGACGCATGAGTGCAAATAACAAGGCCTTTGCCTTATCACTAGCGCCCTTAAAGCTCACACTATCCATCACTGACCAAGGGATTGCGCTATAGGGACCATCTATAGATTCTGGTCGTTCCTTTTTTGATTTACGGGCCATGATTAACTATCGGCTAATCTTGATAGATGTAAGAATAGCCCCCATTTCTCTGATGTACTTAAATTACTAACATCAGCATCAATACCAAATTGATTGAATCTTGCTAGAAGTGTATGCAGTTGCTCAAGCCAATGGTCGGTCATGATTGCACCGCCTTTGCTGCTAGTGCAGCTCTAATGAGACCAACGTTCCACCCAGTACATCTTACCGAGAGTTTCCGGGGTTTTGGGATTGTGCCGTTCCGAACACCCCTCCAACAGGAGGCAGCAGAGATGCCATACAAGCCCATTAAGACAGGTAAGCGAATGAAAGCGGAGTTAGGTAGTTGGTCAAAGTTTTCTAAGGCTTCTGGGATGGCTTGAGTAAGCTCAGATTTTAATTGTTGCATGATGTATTTTCCTGTTGTTGTAAGTAACAGGTCACATCTTAGTAACTCATGAGTTTTATAAAGTCCGTGGGCGGTAGCAAATAGCCCACGGGCTAAAGGTTCTCTAATTAGTGCGGCTTTCTATGGCATTTTTGATTTTCTTTAAATGCCTTTCAATTGTGGTTGCACCAACAGATGCTCCTAGTTGATCCGTTAGACCGGCAATATACTCGCCAGCTTTTGATATTTTATCAATATCCACCTTCGCTTCTTTAGCCAATGCTGCGATGATAATTAAAAGTGAGTTACGCTCAATATCTTTCAGTGGCTTTTCTATATTACGGCTCATATATATACCTTGCTCAATAACCTCCTGCCAAGGTATTGTAAATTGCTTAGATATAGCTAGGTCTATCCAGTTTTGAGCGGTGTCAGATTCATTCTTGCCGCTTAAGCATCTATAAATATCACTAGAAGTATTCTCATAATTCAGCAATACCATACACTCATCTAAATTGGCTTTTCTGTCGTCATAGGTTATGCCTTTAAGGCTTGTTAGGCGCAGAAAATCAAACTTATTCAAATCGTTTTTTAATTTCACCGAGTCAGGATTAATATCAGCGAATAATAGCGCAGCTTCGTATAACGACCAGACTTCATGTTTTAGCCAAAAATAAATTCTGTTTTTCTGCCCCTTCTTGTTATCCCCATAGTCACCTGCAATCATAACCGCCCCTTACGCCCATAAAATAAGAAGCCACACCAGCCATATAGGGCGTTCGGTGTTCACACGTGGTAATTAAGCACGTGCTAGGTGCGGCTAAACTGTTATAACGTCAACTTATGTTTTATTGGTATTACTTTATCCATTGCACCATTATCTAATTGCACTAGTAAATCGGATAAAGCATTTAATGCTGCTTTGCGTTCGTCAAAATAGTCATATCCATCATAAACACCTTCAACACCTTTGATTTTATGATTTAAGCACCGCTCACTGATGTGTGGTTGTACACCCAATGAGGCTAGCAGTGTTTTAGCCGTTCGTCTCATGTCGTGAATTGTAAATGGTTCTAAGCCATGCTGTATCTTAGCCAAAGCAACTCCTAATGTACTTTCTGAGACATGAATATTATTCTGCATCTTACGTGCTGGTAACACCCAATCACTGCCACAAGAAAGCTGTTTAAGCGCTTTAAGCCAGCCTATCACAGCACCACTAAGGGGTATGCTTATTGCAGCCTCCGTTTTCGTTCTTAGCGCAGGCAAATGCCATATACCAGCATCAAAATCAAACTCACTCCATGAAGCCCCTATTAACTCACCTTTACGTACGGCTAAAGCCAACAATAGCTTTATACATAAATCATTTTCAACGCTAAACCCTTTTGCTGTTTTCATTGCAGAAAATAGTTTTGCAATCTCATCACGACTAAGGTTGCGTTTACGTGATTGTTCTTTCCCACCAGCATCGGCAACATCAAATGCTAGTGCAGGGTTATGGGTAATCATGTGCATCTTGATAGCGTGGTTAAACATACGTTTTAGCCAGCGTAGTACATCATTTGCCATTGTTGGAGCGTCACGATTAACAACGGATTGAAGCAAGGCTTCAATATGCCTAGGAGTTACCGCTTCAACACTTAAATGTCCGATAGCAGGTTTAATATCTTTCTCAATACGTGCCCTTACAATGTTTGGGTGTTTCCAAACGCCTAATACTCGCTTTTGAAAAAACTCGTCTGCTAATTCAGCCATTGTGTAAGCGTTATTTTCAGCTTCTATTTTTGCAACAGCTTCACGCTTCCTTTCTTGCTTCTCACCAGCAACGTCATAACCCAATGAAACACGTGCACGATACTCTTTAGCAATTTTTCTAGCATCAGCTACAGATACATCCCGATAGCTACCAATATTCATAATGCGCTGCGATCCAGCAAAGCGATAACGGAACCTCCATATAGGCGATGCAAACGTTTCACGGTAAGACAGATATAACCCGTCACCGTCACCACGCATCTCAAAACGCTCATTGGATTTTATCCAATTACGAATCTCCATATCTGATAATTTAGCCATCTAAACAACCCTTTACAGTGTGTACCACTAAAAATGTACCACTAACGCTTGGTGGTACACTTAGTGGTACATGCATATACTGCACTCTACTGATTCAAAATGCAACACTATGAATTAAAAAAGCCTTATTTATAAAGGCTTTTAAGGGTATTACGATGCAGGGTGGAATTGCGTGAAATGTTACTCAATATTCTGGATTTGTTCACGCATTTGTTCTATCAGCACCTTTAGCTCCATCGACACTTGCGTGGTTTGCACTGAAACAGATTTTGAGCCTAAAGTATTGGCTTCCCGATTTAACTCTTGCATCAAAAAGTCTAAGCGTTTACCTGCGGGAGCGCTACTACTTAAAATGCGTTTTACTTCACTCACATGAGCTGTCAATCGAGTAAGCTCTTCATCAACATCAATACGCTGGGCAAATAGTACTAGCTCTTGGGCAATGCGCTCCTGATCTATATTCATTAGACTTTCATGTAATTTAACTTCTAACCTAGATTGATACTCTTTAGTCAGCGCAGGTAATAGCGGTTTTACTTTTTCCACTAAAAGTTCAATCTGGCTCAATCGCTCTAGCACTAAGGCCTTGAGTTTTTCTCCCTCGCGAGCACGTGAATCATTAAGTGCTTGCAAACCTTCTAAAACTAATTTTTTCACGTCATCCACTAGCGTGCTATAACTTGAAGCATCACTTAACACCACGCCCGGCCAACGCAATATATCTGCCACACTGAGTTCACGGCTTTGTGGAAAATGTGTGAGTACTTTAGCTTGCATAGTGGCCAACTGCTGCATTACAGTTTCATCTAATTGGGTAACTTGATGGGCTTGTGTACGCTGGATTAAATTTAGCTTACATTCAACTTTCCCGCGACTTAATTGTGCGCCAATAAGCTCACGCATTGCCGGTTCTAAGCTTTTTAAATTTTCGTCTAACTTAAAATGTAAATCTAAATAACGGCTATTAACTGCACGCAATTCTAATAACAAAGTAGCGTTTTCTATAGATTGCTCTAGTGCGGCGTAGCCTGTCATGCTAAAAATCATACGGGTACTTCCTGATGAAATATGAATAAATTAATGCAATGTTATCAAATACTCATGATTTCATGCCAAAATAAAACAATTCATCAGGATTTCAACCATGCAAACCAATAATAGACCAAGTAAGCGCGCCCATAATCAATTACGAAATGTTGAAATTATTCGCCATTACACCAAGCACGCAGAAGGCTCAGTACTGGTGAAATTTGGTGATACTCACGTATTATGCACCGCCAGCGTAGAAGATCGCGTACCAAGCTTTTTAAAAGGCAAAGGTCAGGGCTGGGTAACCGCAGAATATGGCATGTTACCTCGTTCAACGGGCAGTCGCATGGATAGAGAGGCGGCTAAAGGTAAGCAGTCTGGGCGCACTCAAGAAATCCAGCGCTTAATTGGTCGTTCACTACGAGCGATTATTGATTTAGAAAAACTGGGCGAACGTAGCATTCAGATTGATTGCGATGTTATTCAAGCTGATGGTGGCACGCGTACCGCTAGCATTACAGGCGCGTATGTTGCGCTACATGACGCAATTTCTACCTTATTAGTCAGTGGGAAAATTACTGAAAGCCCTCTCATACAAGCCATTGCGGCTATTTCAGTAGGTGTTTACAAAGGCCAGCCAGTGCTTGATTTAGACTATATTGAAGACTCTGATTGCGACACTGACATGAACGTTGTCATGACTGCTGACGGTGGCTTTGTAGAAGTTCAAGGCACCGCTGAAGGCGACCCATTTAGCCGTCATGCGATGGACGCCATGCTGGATTTAGCTGCACTGGGCATTACGCAACTCATCGCGAAACAAAATGAGGTGTTAAGTGTTTAGCAAACTAGTCATTGCTACAGGCAACAAAGGTAAGTTGCGTGAAATTCAACACATACTTTCACCACTAAAAATTGAAATCATCCCACAATCAATACTCAACGTACCCGAGTGCGAAGAACCTTTCTTTACCTTCCTAGAAAATGCATTAGCTAAAGCACGCCATGCTAGCAAACATACGGGCTTGCCAGCGCTAGCAGATGACTCTGGCTTATGTGTGAATGCTCTGCAAGGTGCACCTGGCGTGCTTTCTGCACGATATGCTGGTGAACCAAAATCTGATGAAAAAAATAATCAAAAATTGCTAGAAGTATTAGGCAATGAAGAAAACCGTCACGCCCATTTCTATTGTGTCATGGTGCTTGTTCGCCATGAACACGACCCTGAGCCACTTATTGCCGAAGGGCGCTGGGCAGGTGAAATTTTAACTGAGTATCGTGGAAGTGATGGCTTTGGCTACGACCCACTTTTTCTAGATGCAAAAACCCGTAAAACCGTAGCCGAATTGCCGCTAGAAATTAAGAACCGTATTAGCCATCGCGGTCATGCTATGGGAAAATTGCTACTACAACTTGAAAGACTCTCTCATGAGTAATGCAAAAATCACTTGGCCTAAATGGCTACGTGATGACCATAGCGTAGTTTCTTGTACTGAAAAAGTTAAAGTCATGAACGAAAATTTTGATGAGCTCAAACAAATAGCTCAGGATGCACTTGAAGATGGCTTATTAATGGAAGTCAGTGAATCACAAATGCGGGAAGCCTTACATCAACTTATTGAATCGCTAGTCAATCCGTACAAAAGGTAAGTTCATATCAAAAAAATTATTGAAATTATTGCTGCGGAAAAATTTAATACTCCGCCTGGGATAACTTCTGCTCCACTAGCAGGAGAACCCACAATTTCAGGACTCACCAACTCGCCGCCGCTGTCCTTGTATATTCACATTCCTTGGTGTGTAAAAAAATGTCCTTATTGCGACTTTAATTCTCATGAAAGTCGCAATCATAATGGTGATATTCCTGAGCACGCTTATGTAGACGCACTGATTGCAGACCTAGAACTAGCAACGCCCAAGGTATGGGGCCGTAAAATTAAAAGTGTATTTTTTGGTGGTGGGACACCCAGTTTATTTTCAGCTGAATCGATAGATCGAATCTTAAATCATGTGCGGATGCTAACGCCGCTAGAATTTAATGCGGAAATTACCTTAGAAGCCAATCCAGGCACTGTTGATGCAGCCAATTTTGTCGGCTACAAACAGGCAGGGGTGAATCGACTGTCTTTAGGCATACAAAGCTTTAATAATGATAATTTAAAAGCGCTAGGGCGTATTCACGACAGCGAACAGGCCTTAAAAGCCATAGCGCTTGCAATGAATACATTTGAACAAGTTAATTGCGACATTATGTATGGCTTACCCAATCAAACTTTAAAAGACGCTATACAAGACGCGCAAACTGCGTTGCAATTAAACCCTGCGCATTTATCTTTTTATCACTTAACTTTAGAGCCCAATACGCCATTTTATCGCACACCCCCAAGCCTGCCGGACGATGACGCTAGCAGTGATATGCAAATTGAAATTGAAAATTTATTAGCACAGCATGGTTACGAACATTATGAAACGTCTGCGTTTGCTAAAAAGGATAAACAAGCCAAACACAATCTTAATTATTGGCAATTTGGTGATTACTTAGGCATTGGTGCAGGTGCGCATAGCAAATTAAGTTATCACGATAAAATCACTCGAGAAGTTCGCCCAAAGCACCCTAAAGCTTATATGGAAAAATCCCTACAAGGCAATGCAGTAGAGAGGGAATGGATTATTCCTAAAGACGAACTAGGTTTTGAATTTATGATGAACGTGCTACGCTTGATTGAGGGGGTATCGGTAGACCTATTTCAACAACGTACCGGCTTGAATATACATACGCTTGAAACCGCTATTAAAAAAGCTCAAAACAAAGGCTTGCTAGTAATAGCGCAAGGGCATATGAAGCCCACCTTATTGGGGCAACGATTTTTAAATGAATTGCTGGAGTTGTTTTTAGTTTGAGGCCTTAAATTGACCCCAAACTAATCTTACTTGCCAAGATTATGGACGATCTAGGCTACCCATAGATTTTGGATAAGTCACTATGCCCCAAGGCATATCTTTAGCTGCAATGCGTTTAGTCACTTCCAACTTATTAGCATCGATGACGATAATTTCATTCGACTTACCGCAAGCGAGCAGTATTTGTTGATCATCAGGGGTGAAACTAAAATGCCAACAACGATCGCCAGTAGAAATGTCTTTAATCTTCTCAAAAGTCTTCGCATCAAAAACCTGCAATGCTTTCTCTTTATTAGCCGCAACAAAAATACGATTACCAGCACGGTCAAAAGAAACCCCATAAGGTGTTTTGCCAGTAGCCACTTCCTTGATAACTTCGAACTTGTCATTTAGTACAAGCATTTTGTCAGCATATTCTAATGTAGTCAGAATTGTCTTGCCGTCTGGTGAGGTTTTAATGCCACGCGGACGCTCTCCATACTTACCCACTGGAATGCTTTTAAGCAACTTGCCTGAATGCATGTCGTGGACCGTAATTGAATTGTCAGATTCGTTAGTTACATACATTTGCTTACCATTCTTAGAAAACTCAACGCCTTCAGTTTCTGGTTTACCAATAATTTCACTAATCATCTTGCCATTCTTTAGATCAACAATAGCAATCCGACCAGGTATTTTCTCCTCTTTATCATCATCTTTAGCAGGTTCGGCGCCAGGTTTTGGTGGAGGTCCAGATTTAGCACTAGGCTCATAAGTAACATAGGCCCGATCGCCCATAACACGAACAAACTCAGGATTTTTACCGATGTTAACAAAAGTGGGTTTAGTATTACCTGTAGTATCAACCACAGAGATATTACCGTCGTCTTTATTGGCCGTCACCAACCATTTTCCATCTGCAGTCACCCCAATGCCACGTGGTCCTTTTGCGCCGATATCAAGGCTGCCTTTAGTTTCCATGGTCGCTAGATCTATCACCATCACCCCGCCATCCTGATTAGAGACATAAGCTAGACCTTTATCTCCTGCAATCGCAGATGTAGCAGTCATGACACTAAAGGCGAGCAACATCGTTGCAGAAAATCGTTTAATTGGTTGTTGTTTCATGTGTTAAATATCCTAAATGAGTTAAATGATACAAACTGTTGTTAAGCATATTGGAAGTTTCTTAACTAATTCTTAACAAAAAATATACGGACTAAATAATATGAATAATACCTATTGTTTGATGCTTAGTTCACCATGGATACTATGCACACCTTCGACACTACGAACTAATGTATCCACATAGTCAATCTGGCTTTGACTATCAACAAAGCCAATAAGTTTAACGTCACCCTTAAGGGTTGAAACAGCAATATTCAAGTCCTTGATTTTACCATCAAGTAGCAAGGCATTTTTAACCATTACAGTCACCTCACTGTCTTTAATCTCAGTTGT
>CAILFU010000044.1 GCA_903833595.1 uncultured Pseudomonadota bacterium | reverse complement strand
TTGATGGCTTACTGGTATGCACCGATATTAGTTGGGCTCAATAATTTAACAGCCACAGAGGCTATGAAATTAAGCTTTCTTGCGTGTTTAAAAAACATGTTGCCATTTTTACTGTATGGCTTAATTTTTATGCTGCTTTTAGTTGCAGCCATTATACCGTTTGGCTTAGGTCTGCTAATCGCTGTGCCAGTTATGATGACCAGCCTATATGCTAGTTATGTGGATGTTTTTCAAATTGAAGAACACGTTCATGAACAATTAACTTAGTCTATAAGTTAAATAGGATTTAGTTTAGCGAACTCCATGGCTAACCACTTTAGGCCTTCTCGACCAAAATTTACTTGCACACGCATATCACTAGCGTTACCTTCATAGCTCACCACCACACCGTTGCCAAATTTAGTGTGGGCCACTTGCTGGCCTATTTTCCATGGCATGGCATTTTTTTGGTTAAGGCTTTGTTGCCCACTCATCATGGCGGGGAGCTCGTTATAATCACGTGTGCTGCCTGATCTAACGACGGGCTTGCTATTAATATGCTTGAGTAATTGTTCTGGAATTTCGTCTAAAAAGCGTGAGGGTATGCCGTAACGTACTTTGCCATGCAGCATGCGGCTTTGTGCGTGGCTTAAATATAGGCGTTGGCGAGCGCGAGTCACAGCCACGTACATTAAGCGACGCTCTTCTTCTAGGCCTTGGTTTTCATACAAACTTTGCTCGTGTGGGCACAAGCCTTCTTCTAAGCCGCTAATAAATACCGCTTTAAATTCCAAGCCTTTGGAGGCGTGTACTGTCATGAGTTGCAAAGCTTCTTTGCCAACGTCGGCTTGGTGTTCTCCGGCTTCTAGACTAGCGTGACTTAAAAATTGAGTAAGTAAATCTTGTTCAGTTTCACCATCCACATTGTTGTGGTTGCCAAAGTCTTGATTGGTAAATGATACGGCTGCCGTCACCAACTCTTTTAAGTTTTCAATGCGGTCTTCGCCTTCTTTATCATTTTGATAATGCGCAGTTAAGCCAGACATGGTGGTCGCTAGCTCGGTCAATTCAGGTAGGCTGATACCATAGGCGTTGTCTACCATGCGCCTAATCAGCGCCACAAAACCCTCTATACCTTTGCCGCCTAACTTACCATCACCCACCTTATTAATAGCGGCTTGCCAAATGCTACAGTTTTCCGCCCGCGCACTTTCTTGCAATTGCTCTAGGCCGCGTGCACCTATGCCTCGTGCCGGAAAGTTGATGACACGCAAAAGCGCAGTATCATCGTTAGCATTAGCAATTAAACGCATGTAGGCTAAAGCATGCTTAATTTCGGCACGTTCAAAAAAGCGCAGACCACCGTAAACTCGGTAGGGCAAATTAGCAGAGAATAGTGCGTGCTCTAAGATACGTGATTGCGCATTAGAACGGTAGAGCAGGGCAATCTCGCCTAAAGAAGCGCCTTCACAATGCAACATTTTAATTTCATCAACGATGAATTGTGCTTCATCGGTATCGTTGTAAGCATCATAAACACGTACTGGTTCGCCAGCACCAGCTGAAGTCCAAAGATTTTTGCCTAAACGATTAGTATTGTGCGAAATAATCGCATTAGCGGCATCTAGAATATTGCTATGTGAGCGATAATTTTCTTCTAGCTTAACAATATGCTGAATATTAAAGTCTTTTTCAAAATCGCGCATATTACCTACGCGAGCGCCTCGAAAGCCGTAGATTGATTGATCATCATCACCCACGGCAAACATACAATTACCTTGGCCCGCCAATAATTTAAGCCATAAGTATTGCAAGCGATTCGTGTCTTGAAACTCATCGACTAAGATATATTTAAATCTGCTTTGATAATGTTGCCGTATGTTCGCATCACGCTCAAGCAACTCGTAACAGCGCAACAGTAGCTCGGCAAAATCAGCTACGCCATCGCGCTGACATTGTTTGTCGTATTCCTCAAAAATCTCACGCATTTTTTGTGAGTGCGCGTCGTAAGCTTCTACTGCATGCGCACGCAAACCTTCATCCTTGCAGCCATTAATAAAATTCTGCACTTGCTTAGGCGGGTATTTCTCATCATCCACATTCATGAGTTTCATCAAACGTTTGATGACGGATAACTGATCGGCAATGTCTAAAATTTGAAAACTTGCTGGCAACCCAGCTTCACGATGATGCGCGCGCAATAGACGATTACACAGGCCATGAAAGGTGCCTACCCACATGCCACGTGTGTTGATAGGCAATGATGCGGTGATACGGGTGAGCATTTCTTTCGCAGCCTTGTTGGTGAAGGTGACTGCCAATAAGCCAGTCGGTGAGACTTGCCCAGTTTGAATCAACCAAGCGATACGCGCTGTTAATACTCGCGTTTTACCACTACCCGCGCCCGCTAATATTAGCGCAGACTGATGGGGCAAAGTAACCGCCTCTAGCTGTTTATTATTAAGGCTAACGAGTAATGTAGATTGATTTTCCATGCCGTTATTATCGCATGGGATTTAACGAAAGTTAGGATCTTAAGCTGACACAAACTGTTACAAATGAATCTGAACCAAACCAAATAGCTTTTAGTCTGAAAGAGCATGTTAGCTAAATTTAGTTTTAGCTGGCGTTCCGCTCATTTCCTCCCTGGGCGGAAGCCTTAGATAATAAGGTATTTGGCCTCGACTCTCATCCCCTTGAGTCGGGGCCTTTTTTTTAGAAAAACCAGTAGTGATCAACTAATAGCGCCGCAAACAGCAAAGTTAAGTAAATAATGGAATATCTAAAAGTACGTTTAGCTAAATCATCCGAATATTTTCGGTATAAGCCCATCACGTAAGCCATGAATATGGCATTTAAAATAATAGCTGAAGCTAAGTAAATTAAACCGCTCATCTGCATGCCATAAGGCATAAGCGAAACTGCCACCAAAATAACGGTGTATAGCAAAATATGAAGTAGCGTAAATTCTTCACCGTGTGTTACTGGCAACATGGGCATGCCCACTTTTGCATATTCTTCACGTCGATATAAAGCCAACGCCCAAAAGTGGGGCGGGGTCCAGGCAAAAATAATTAAAAACATAATCAGCGATTCTGGGGCAACAACATTATTAACAGCTGCCCAGCCTAATATTGGTGGCATGGCGCCAGATGCGCCTCCAATCACGATATTCATTGGTGTGGCAGGTTTTAAAAACACTGTGTAAATAACCGCATAACCAACAAAGGTGGCAAAGGTTAGCCACATGGTGAGCGGGTTAACAAAAAAGTACAAAATGGCCAAACCAGTACTACCCAGTATGCTGGCAAAAATACTGGTTTGCCCTGACGACACTTGACCTGTAGGTAAGGCACGACCACGGGTACGTGCCATAATGGCATCAATTTTATGTTCAATTAAACAATTAAATGCCGCTGCCGCACCTGATGCAAATGCAATGCCAACTGTAGTGGCGAGCAATAAGGGCCATGGCACCATACCTGGGGTTGCTAGAAACATGCCTATTAGCGCAGTAAAGACAATAAGTGAAGTCACTCTAGGCTTGCACAGAGAAAAGAAGTTTTTGAAGCTTAAGCCTAGCTCCCGCATGGTTTGGGTTGTAGCGCTAGTCATTTTTGATTCTCATTATCATTTTAGTGGGCAATCTTTAATTATTTAGATTCATTTAAAAAACGGTGTATAGCGACAAGTTATCTGCTGCCAGTAATTTTAGAGTTAAGAACGACTAAAATTATCACTAATAAGCCAGCGGTAAAGTTATGTGCCACTGCTAATACTAAGGGTAGATGTAATAACAAATTGCTTATACCTAAAGCAATTTGCACACACAGTACAATTAATAAAAAGAGGCTCCAGCGTTTTAATTGCCAATAATTTAAGGCGACTAAGCCCAAGATACCTAAGTAAAGTAGGCTAATAAGTGCCCCTAGTCTGTGCGTCCATTGAATGGCGGTAATGGATGCGAGTGATAATGCACCGCCATTTTTACTTTGACCTAACTCTCGCACCATATGGAAGGCATCTTTAAAGTCCATTGTTGGCATCCACGCACCATGGCAAGTAGGGAAGTCTGTACAGGCGAGTGCGGCATAATTGGTGCTGGTCCAACCGCCTAAAAAAATCTGCATAAACAATAGCAATAATGCAAAGCGTATAGCA
>CAILFU010000043.1 GCA_903833595.1 uncultured Pseudomonadota bacterium | reverse complement strand
CAATAAGCAGCTATTAAATGATGAAATTAAACAGGCGAAATATGCCATCAGTGATGTGCAACTTGCGACATATATAACGGGAATGCCTGAGTTTCAAAAAGACGGTAAATTTTCACAAGAATTATATGATCAAACTTTAGCTCAGAATCAACTTACGCCGACTAGGTTTGAAGCAGGCATGCGTGCTGATATGTTAGTGCAACAGGCGCAGGATGGTATTGCTAAGCTTGGGTTTATCTCTAATGCACGTGTAGACAGTGCAATTAAATTAGCCAATCAGCAACGCGTTGTTACTGTGTCTGAAATTAAAACTAAAGATTTTATTGATCAGGCGAAAGTAACGCCTGAAGAAGTTAAGGCTTATTACGAACAGCACAAAAGCAAATTAATGGTACCTGAGCAAGTAAAGATTGAATTTTTATCAATGTCGTCAGTTGATTTTATGCGTAAGGTGAGCGTTGATGATGCAGATGTTAAAAAATACTATGATGAAAATGCATCTAAATTTAAAGGCAATGAGCAAAGACGAGCAAGCCATATTCTCATTGGTTTTGGTGTAAGTGCAACGCCAGAACAAAAACAGCAGGCGAAGGCTAAGGCTGAAGAAATTTTAGCTACTATTAAGAAAAATCCAAAATCATTTGAAGCTTTAGCAATTAAAAATTCACAAGATCCTGGCTCTGCTGTAAAAGGTGGCGATTTAGGTAGCTTTGGGCGAGGCTCAATGGTGAAGCCTTTTGAAGAGGCTGCTTTCAGCATGAAAGTGAATCAGGTCAGTGATTTGGTTGAGTCGGAATTCGGTTATCACATTATTAAAGTCACTGAAATTTCTGGGACAAGTAGTGACTTTAATGCTTTGAAACCCCAAATTAAAGGCGATTTGATGTTTCAAAAAGCGCAAGAAGAGTTTGTAAAGCAAGCTGAAACGTTTAGTAATTTGGTTTACGAACAATCAGGTAGCTTGCAGCCTGCGGCTAAATCCTTTGGTGGAGAAGTGCAAAAGTCTGATTGGTTAAGCCGTGAATCAGGGGCTAAATTTTTCAAAAATAACCAAAAAATTATGGGTTTAATTTTTTCTGATGAAGTGCTTAAAGATCATCGCAATACTGAAGCAGTAGAAATTTCACCTAATAACTTAGTGGCTGCACGTCTTATTGAATATAAGCCTGCGACTCCAAGAAGCTTCGATGAAGTGAAGGCTGGTATTGAATCTTTACTTAAATTAGAAGCGGCTGCAAAATTAGCTAAGAGCAAAGGTGAGGCAACGTTACAAAGTTTGCGTGATGGTAAAGAGGTTGCTGGAATCGATTGGATTCCAGAAGTGACGATAGACCGTAAAACCGCTCAAGGTCTAACTGAGTTGGCCATGAATCTAGCTTTTAAAACCAATGTAGCTAAGTTGCCAGCTTATTCTGGTCTTGCAGATAGTAAGCAGGGGTATTTGCTTGTTAAAGTGATTAAAGTCGATGCGGTTATACCTACAGAAGAAGAAGCGCAGAAACTGGCTAAAAGAGAGCTAAATGCAGCGCTAGCGAGCGAATACCTTGCAGCTTACAAGCAATCTTTACGTGAGAAAGCAAAAGTGACAGTGAATGAGAAGATTTTGTTAGGTAATGCTGCTAACCATTGATTGTATGTACTATTAATAGGCGGGCAACAACAAAATAAAAAAAGGCACTGAGGTGCCTTTTTTATTTACAAAATTATTTGTTATCCTTGCTTTGAGTGCGTTGATTAGTCAATTACACCAGCAGCAGTAATATTCATCCCGCCGTCTACGTAGGTAATTTCACCGGTAATTCCTGAAGCTAAGTCACTACACAAAAATGCCACTGCATTGCCTACCTCTTCAATTGTCACATTACGTCGTAATGCCGCATGTTTTTCGTTGAAGCCTATCATCTTGTCAAAATCAGCAATACCGGAGGCTGCAAGCGTTTTAATTGGACCGGCTGAGACCGCATTAACTCGAATGCCTTTAGGACCTAAGCTTTGTGCCATGTAACGCACGTTTGCTTCCAAACTCGCTTTGGCTAATCCCATTACGTTGTAATTAGGCATAGTACGTTCAGCGCCTAAGTAGCTTAGTGTTAGCAGGCTGCCATTTCTACCAAGCATCATAGGCAAAGCAGCTTTGGCGAGCGCGGCAAAGCTGTAAGAGCTAATATCATGTGCAATACGGAAATTTTCACGTGTTACTTTGTCAAGATAATCGCCATCAAGTGCATCTTTTGGTACAAAAGCGATTGAATGCACAATAGAATCAACACCATCCCAATGCTTGGCAATTTCTGGAAATAGCGCGTCTATTAAGTGATCTTCTGCAACGTCACAATGAAAAAGTAAATTAGAGTCAAAGTCGGCGGCAAGTTTGGCAACGCGATCTTGATGTTTTTCCATTTGATAAGTGAATGCCAGTTCTGCGCCTTCACGTTTCATTGCGGCAGCTATACCGTAAGCTATTGAACGGTTGCTTAATAAGCCGGTGATTAATAT
>CAILFU010000042.1 GCA_903833595.1 uncultured Pseudomonadota bacterium | reverse complement strand
TGCCCGTGCGCTTTCAAGTTTGAAAGAAGAGCGAGTAGAGGCAAGCAAAATCTTAAAAGGCCCAGTCATTAAAGTTGAGAGTGATAAAAAAGCGATTATTGACGCTATTAAAAACGCTTTATATTGCTCAAAAATCTGTGCATATGCGCAAGGCTTTCAATTGATTGATAAAGCACAAGTGGCTTACAACTGGAAGCTTAACTTTGGTGAGATTGCACAAATTTGGCGCGGTGGTTGTATCATTCGTGCACGCTTCCTGCAAAAAATCACTGATGCTTATGCATTGAACTCACGTTTGAAAAATTTGATGCTAGACCCATATTTCACAAATGCGATGAATGAAGGCCAAGCGGGCTGGCGCAAAGTGATTGCTTTAGCAGTTACTAATGGTATTCCAGCACAAGGTTTTGCCGCAGCGATGGCATACTACGATGGCTACCGTAGCGCCGTATTGCCAGCAAACTTGCTGCAAGGTCAACGCGATTACTTTGGTGCACACACTTATGAGCGTGTTGATCAACCGCGTGGTCAGTTCTACCATTTGGATTGGCCAGAAGCAGGTCGCCCTCAGCTGGAAATTTAACTAAAGTAACAGTGTAGTAAAAAAGGGCAGAAATTCTGCCCTTTTTTATTATATTTATAAGGGGCGCTATAGCATGGAAACTAGCTGCTCCCTTACAAATTTATTTAATGCTACGCGTGGCTTTTAAGCTAAGTAATATGCTGATGCCTAGCACGGCAATAACTACACTAAGTGATACTGCGATTGGTATTTTCAACCACTCTACAATCAACATTTTTGTGCCTACAAACATCAATATAATCGCTAAACCATATTTAAGTAAATGAAAGCGATTGGCCATATCAGCTAGCAAAAAGTATAAGGCTCGCAAACCCAAAATTGCGAAGATGTTTGAAGTAAATACAATAAATGGGTCACTAGTAATAGCAAAAATAGCTGGGATACTATCCATGGCAAAAATGACGTCTGAAATTTCAACAAGAATTAAAACCAAGAACATTGGGGTGAACCAGAGTACACCTTTTTTAACAATCCAGAATTTATCCCCATGATAATCATCGGTAATACGTATATGACTGCGTAGCCATATCAACAATCTATTTTTAGCTAAATTTGGTTCTTGGTCCGCGAAAATAAACATCTTAATTCCAGTTACCAGCAGAAAACCGCCAAATAGATATAATATCCAATGAAATTCAGCAATAAGCCAGGCACCTACTAGTATCATCAGTGCTCGTAAAATAATTGCACCTAACACACCATATACCAGCACTCTTTTTTGATATTCAACTGGCACGGCAAAGTATGAAAATAGCATGACGAAGACGAAGATATTATCTATTGCTAAAGTTTTTTCTAGCAAATAACCAGTTAAGTATTCCATGGTTTTGGCGTCTGCTATAGTTCTTCCTAATGTTTGGTTTAGCCAAGTCCATAAGGCAACACCAAAAAGCAAGGCAAGCGTGAACCAGATTAGTGACCAAATCAAGGCTTCTTTTGTGCTGACTTTGTGTGCACCTTTGCGGTCTAATGCGAATATATCTATAGTTAGCATGGCAACCACAAATAGCCCAAAGCTAGCCCACATCCACCACTGACCAATTGATTGAAATTCACCCATTTCTACTCTTTTCTAATTTTTTATCTAAGGCTGGTTAATTTAATTAATCAGGTTTGAGTTGAATTTACTATATCCGCTTCATCTAAGTGTGCTGTCCATTCACGCCAAACAGCCCATACAACCGTCAACACAATTGGCCCAATAAACAATCCTACTAAACCAAACGCTAGTAATCCACCCAATACACCAAATAGCACTAGCAAAAATGGTATCGGACTAATGCTACTGATGAACAACGGTCGTAAAAAATTATCGAGTTGACTGACGACTACTGCACCCCAAATCCATACGCCAATAGCAGCGCTTGTTTCACCTTGCAACAACAAACAAAGCCCAGCGCTACCCCAAGCTAAAGGCGTGCCAAATGGAATGAGTGCTAATAACATGGTTAGTACGCCAAACATGACTGGCGAAGCTAGCCCTGCTACCCAATAACCAAGGCCTGCCACCGCGCCTTGGACTAGAGCTGTTAGTAAAATGCCATAAACTACAGCACGGGTAGTTGTGCCAACGGCATGTAAATAATGATGAATATTAGTGCCGATAAATCGCTCTAACACATGACGCAATTCGCGCACAATGCGAACGCCATCTCTAAAGAAGAAAAACAAAATGACGATAACAATTATCAATTTAATAAGGATTGTACCCAAACTGCCTGCTAGTAGCTTTAAATCAACCGTGTGGGCAGCCACCCATGTTTTCAGGATGGAGGATGTACCTTGCGGATTCGCAACCAAATTTGCTTGCTGTTGCATTAGCCATTCACCCAGCCAAGGTAAATTTTTTAATGTTTCTGGTACAGGAGGTGGATTGGCTAAAAAGGCTTGAAGTGCAGGATACCAATTACCCACTTCTTGTTGTGCTAGCCAGATTAACCAAATCAAAGGCAAAAACAACGTCAATGCTAACAATACGGTAGTCAGGCTGGCGGCTAGTGTATCTCTACCGTCACACCAACGACGAATTCGCTCTGCTACCGGCCAAAATGCATATGCTAGAACACTTGCCCAAGCTATAGGCGTAAGAAATGGAGCAATGACCATGGATGCTAGCGTGATTAAACCACCTAGTGCTAGCCATGGAACGATTCGACGACTTAAGTTCATTTTTGCATTACATCTGAAATACTTGTGTTAAATAAATGCGCATGAGCCGAGCTATAGAAAGAGTTGTAATTTGACTGCTTTGAGTCATTATAAGTTTACGAACTGTTTCGTAATGCGGCAATGCGCTCACTTAAGTCTGGATGGCTAGCAAATAGGCGAGTGAAGCTCGTGGTAACGCCACTAGAAATGCCAGAAGCTATCATTTGTTTAGGCAGCACTGAAGGTTCGTGTTCTGCTTGTAGGCGTTCCAATGCTGAAATCATTTTTTTAGCAC
>CAILFU010000041.1 GCA_903833595.1 uncultured Pseudomonadota bacterium | reverse complement strand
GTGAATAATACGGCGGATTGGACTAGCGGCGTTAAAGGAACGCTGGCGTCAGCGGCACGTGGTGACACGCAAACGCAAGCCGTCTATTTGCAAGATAAGTGGCAGATAGATCCAAAATGGGCTTTGACTTTGGGCGGCCGTGCGGAACATTGGCAGGCCAGTCATGGGCAAAATCAAACCTCCAGTCTCAGCAGTTCAATTAAAGAGTATGCCGATAGATCAGAAACTAAGTTTTCACCTAAGCTGTCTTTAAGTTTTGAGCCGCAACCAGCTTGGGGATTTCGCGCCTCTTTTGGTCAAGCCTACCGCTTTCCAACGGTGGCTGAGATATTTCAGTTGCTTACCGATGCTAGCTCGACTGATTATGTTGCCAGCAACCCAAACTTAAAGCCTGAACAAGTACTAGCTGGCGAATTGACAGCAGAACGGCGATTTGACAACGGCTTGTTGCGAGCCAGCTTGTTTCATGAAAATAAATACGACGCCTTGATTTCTCAGACATTGACTCAGAATAGCGTCATTCCATACAGTGACGGTATTTGTAGTAATGCCAGTGGTTGTAGTTTTATCCAAAATGTAGACCATATCCGCACGCGTGGACTAGAAATTTCGGCACAGTGGCAAAATATATGGGTGCATGGTTTAGATTTGCAAGGTAGCGCCACTTTTACCGATGCCGAAGTATTGGCCAATGAGAATGCACCCGCTACGGTAGGCAACAAACCCACACGTATTCCAAAGGATATGTTTAAGTTAGTGGCTACCTATCATCAAGGTAGTCATTTAAGCTACAGCGTTGCAGCGCGTTATAGCGGACGGCAATATACCACGCTAACAAATACCGATGTGAACTCAGATACTTATGGCGGTGCCAGTAAGTTTTTTGTGATGGATGCTAAAGTCAATTATAAGTTTGCAGATAGATTTACCGCGAGCTTAGGCATAGATAACCTCAATAATTACAAATCCTATGTGGCGCATCCCTACCCACAACGCACCACTTACTTACAGGCTAAATTTGATTATTAATTGTCCAGGAATTACAAGTTAACTGCATTACAATAGATTGTAAATTTTAGCCATAGATGTTGAAGCTTAGGCCTCATTAAATAAGTCAGGATTACTCTACATGCAATTTTTAATTAAGTTAATGCTCTTGTTGGCATGCACTCAGTTGCATGCCCATGAAGAGCATACTAAGCAGCAAACCGGTAAATTGGCGGTTAGCCTAGCCTTTGATGCACAAGGCGATTTATGGCGAGTTGCAGAGAAAGATGGCTACATTTGGCTTGATACCAGCCATGACTTAGGCAAAACCTTTTCTAAGCCCGTGCAAGTCAATCCGCAACCGCAAAAAATTGGCGCGGATGGTGAGGCTAGGCCAAAAATAGCCATTGGGCCACAAGGCCATATATACATCACTTGGACCGAAGCACTAAAAAAACCATTTGCTGGTTATATTTGGTTTGCCCGGTCTACCAATCAGGGTAACAGTTTCGAAAAACCTTATATCGTGCATCAAGACCGCTCAGAAATTACCCATCGCTTTGATGCGCTTAATATATCTAAAAATGGCAAGGTCACAGTTGCTTGGGTGG
>CAILFU010000040.1 GCA_903833595.1 uncultured Pseudomonadota bacterium | reverse complement strand
TTGCCCTTGCGCCATATCGATTGTTTTAACCTGCGCCGCATTGACTTTTTTAAGTGCACGATAAATGCCAGGTAAACTAGTTGCCTTTGAAACTAAGGTGCTAAACCATACACATTGGGTTGCATACACCCGACTCTCATTAATCATGCGTTCTATAAAAGCCACTTCGCCGCCTTCACAATAAAGCTCACCCGCTTGCCCACCAAAGTTAAGCGCTACAGATTTAGCTTGCGGGTAACGCTTACCAAGCGCTTTACTCGTGTTCTCACTTAAATTCTGCCATTTCCGCTGCGTACCTCTCTGAGCTTCGGCTAAAGAGGTATGGAAAGGTGGATTACACATGGCGAGATCAAAGATCTCGTCCTGCTGCACAATACCCTTAAAAATAGTCAAAGCTGAGGTTTGTAAACGCAGTGTTATGAATGATGAAAGGTTCGTGTTTCGATCGATAATCTGCTGCACATTGGCTAATGCCAAGGCATCTATATCAGACCCCACAAAATGCCAGCCATATTCACGGCAACCAGTTATCGGATAGATAGCATTTGCACCTACGCCAATATCTAACACCCGAATCACCTTAGACTGCCTAGTCGCTGATGTATTGCTAGATGCCAATAAATCAGCAAGGTAATGTATGTAATCGGCTCGACCTGGAATGGGCGGGCAGAGATATTGCGCTGGGATATCCCAATCGGATATGCAATAAAATTGCTTCAGCAATGCCTGATTAAGGGCTTTAACAGCTTCTGGATTAGCAAAATCGATGGAGGCATCATGATAAGCATTTAATCTCACAAAATTTTCTAATGCAGGGTTAGCCGCAATAAGCTGAATAAAATCGTAGCGACCTCTGTGTTTATTTCGCGGATGCAGGTCAGTCTTCTCGGTCGTCGAATGTGGGCGGCTCACTGGCAAAATCAAGCCAACGTCTTGACTAGCATTAGTCTTAAGTTGAGCTTTGCTGAGATTGCGTGGTATTCGAGCCATATATGGAAGTTATAAAATAATAGCCCGTAGCATAGCATAGCCATGCTGATGAATTGTTTTGACGCTTACCAGTTAACAAGAAATATCAATCGTTAGCCAAAACGTCATCTAGATAACAAAAAAGCCAGCACATAGCTGACTTAATTATTTATAACGTATTGATTTAATTGGTCGGGACAGCAAGATTCGAACTTGCGACCCCATGCCCCCCAGGCATGTACGCTACCAGGCTGCGCTATGCCCCGAACCGATGTTGCATATAACCTACAACAGGCTTAATTATAACGCAAAAGGATGGGTGCTATAAAAGCACGAGAGAAATATGTTAGCTACAACTAGCTAATCTGCGGCGCTGAACGGAGTAAATTTAAAATTTCTAATAGCTCAGCTTTGACAGACGCAAAATCAAAACTATTATTATCGCTAGATAGCGTTGCAACTTTAGCTGACTGAACACTAGACGATTCTGCATCTGGCTTAAAGTTATCTCCATCTGGGCCATCTAGACGATTGCGTGCACCGCTAATGGTGAAACCCTGCTCGTAAAGTAACTCACGAATACGGCGAATCAATAACACTTCATGATGTTGATAGTAACGACGATTGCCACGACGTTTTACTGGCTTAAGCTGTGTAAACTCTTGCTCCCAGTATCTAAGCACATGTGGCTTAACACCGCAAAGCTCAGCCACTTCACCTATGGTGAAGTAACGCTTAGCCGGGATAGGCGGCAACTGTAATTTTTGGATTGGCTCACTCATTACTGCATTTTCTCATTTAGCACTGTGATTAATTCACAATAAATCAAATGACAATTTAATTAGCTTACTTTTAATTAACACCATCTTAATTAAGGTAATTAGCCTCTACTTTACCTTTGAGCTTCTGGCTCGCGTGGAAAGTGACAACGCGACGCGCTGTAATGGGTATTTCTTCACCTGTTTTAGGGTTGCGGCCAGGGCGCTCAGACTTTTTACGTAGCTCAAAATTACCAAAACCAGATAATTTCACACTATCTCCGGCTTCTAAGGCAATGCGAACTTCTTCAAAAAACGCTTCCACCATATCTTTTGCTTCACGTTTATTTAACCCAACTTGCTCATAGAGTAGATCTGCAAGTTCAGCTTTTGTTAATGTCATACACCACTCCCATTTCTTTGCTAGCTTTTAAAAGCTTTTTATATTTATTTAAAAATTATTATTACAGATAAAACTACATCACATATTAAAAAAAATAACCGTCGAAAGCAACAAACTAACCGTACCGTTTAACTACCTAATTTCTAAGAATTGCACTGAAGTCATTTTGTAATAATTGTAGCAGATTTTCGATAGCTGCATCAGCATCAACATCCGTCAAAGTTCTTTGAGTATCGTGCATAAGTACCGATAATGCAAGGCTTTTTTTGTTTTCAGCGATACCTTGACCTTGGTATATATCAAACAATCCAACTTCAAGTAAAAGCGGAATATTGGCTTTTTTAATAGCGGTTAACACTTTATTTACGGCAATATTTTCATCTACCACAACCGCCAAATCACGGCGTACTGGCAATAGCTTTGAAACCTCTTGGTATGCTGGTATCTGGCGACTCAGCAAAGCATCCACTTCCAACTCAAACAGAAAGGTACTTTTAGTTAAGCTGTAGTGTTGTTGCCATTTTGGATGAAGCTTACCCAACCAACCAATAGCAATGCCATCAAGATAAATTTTGGCAGTCTGGCCTGGATGTAGTGCATTGTGCTCTGCTTTCTCATAAGTGAGTTGTTTAGTCACCTCAGGATTACCAAGCAGCGCATCTACATGTGCTTTAATCTCAAAGAAATCTACTTCACTGCCATCTGCTGCCCACTGTTCTGGCTGAGTGCTACCATAAGCGAGACCAGCTATGCGTGTAGTTTCAGTAAAACTACTTGCTTGCTGATAATAAGTGGCGCCAATTTCAAATATAAAAGCACGCTCTTGCTTACGATTTAAATTGTAAACTAATGAATCGAGTAAGCCGCCCCATAAGCTTGTGCGCATCACACTCAAGTTGCTAGCAATCGGGTTTTTAAGTTTTATAGGTGCATCATTTCCTAGTAAATCACGCTCCCAACTTTCATCCACAAAGCTGTAATTAACAAGCTCTTGATAACCAGCGGCCACCAAAGAATCACGTAATTTATTATGATGTCTAGTCGCTTCAGGCGCTTCTAACATCGTCAATCTCGCCTCAGGTGGCGTAGCAGGAATATGATCGTAACCATGTAAGCGTGCGATTTCTTCGATCAAATCCTCTTCGATGGTGATGTCAAATCGATAACTCGGTGCCATTACTGTAAATACGGCATCAGACACGGTAAAAGAAAAACTAAGCTGCATCAGAAGCTGCTCAACTTTAGCCTGAGTTAATGGAATACCTAACACTGAGATAAGTCTATCCAATCTCAATTTGACAGCATGTCGGGCCGGCAACTCACCCATAACTTCAGTAACCTCGCCGGCTACACCACCACATATTTGTTTAATGAGTGTCGTTGCGTACTCAATTGCATTACGTGTATTAGCAAAATCGACGCCACGTTCAAAGCGATAGGATGAATCAGTACTCAAACCAATCCTACGTGCTTTACCTGCAATCACAAATGGTGCAAAAAAAGCACTTTCTAAGAAAATATCGGTAGTTTCACTGTCAACTGAGGTTGGTTTGCCACCCATGATGCCTGCCAGCGCTACTGCCCCTGAGGCATCTGCAATGACTAAGTCATCTGCTTTTAATTGCACGCTTTGATCATTAAGTAAATCTAATGATTCATTTGGTTTTGCAAAACGCACACTAATATCACCTGTAAGCTTGGCTGAATCGAAAGCATGCATAGGTTGCCCCAATGCCATCAATACATAATTAGTCACATCTACCACAGCACTAATGCTGCGCAAGCCACTACGTTCTAAGCGCTTAACCATCCAAGCAGGCGTGCCTGCCTTAGCGTTGATACCGCTAATTAAACGACCGCAATAACGCGGACATGCCAATGACTCACTCACGATCACTTTTTTAGCAACCTGCACTTCTGCCGGCACGGTTGAGATAGCCTCAAAACTGGTTATTGCACCGGTAATGGCCGCTACATCCCGTGCAATACCAATCATACTCAAGCAATCACTTCTATTTGGCGTGAGTTTCAAGGTGAGTAAATTGTCATCAAGATCTAGATATTCACGAATGCTTTGCCCAACAACTGCATCGCTATCCAACTCTAATAGTCCTGTAGCTTCAGCACTGATGCCCAGTTCTTTCGATGAGCACATCATGCCAAAAGACTCTACGCCACGCACCTTAGCCTGTTTAATCGAAATGCCTGGCAACTCTGCACCCACCAAAGCACAAGGCGCAATTAAGCCAGGGCGCGCATTGGCTGCACCACATACAATTTGAACTGGTTGAGCTAACCCAACATCTACTGAACACACTTGCAAACGATCTGCATCAGGGTGTTTTTCTGCTGTTAATATTTTAGCCACAACAACTTTAGCAAATGGCGCAGCTACAGGCTGCATCTCTTCTACCTCAAGCCCAGCCATCGTCAATGCGTGACTTAGCGCCTGACTATTTAAATCAGTGTTAACAAGACTACGTAACCAATTTTCTGAAAACTGCATAATGCTTTTTGACCTTAACTATAGAAGTGACTGTGCTATCTTAATACGCTATTTAAACTGGCTTAAAAAGCGTAAATCATTATTAAAGAAATGGCGTAAATCATTCACCCCATAACGCAACATGGTTAAGCGCTCTACGCCCAACCCAAAAGCAAAGCCACGGTATTTTTCACTATCAATATTCACATGTTTGAATACTTCTGGATGCACCATGCCACAACCACCAATCTCAAGCCAACCACCATTCCAACTCATATCCATCTCAGCCGAAGGCTCAGTAAATGGGAAAAATGAAGGGCGAAAGCGCACGGTTAAGTCATCACGTTCGAAAAACTTTTGTAAGAAGTCTTGCACGACGCCTTTTAAATTAGCAAAGCTAATATCCTCATCCACCCACAACCCTTCTACCTGATGAAACATGGGTGAATGGGTCGCATCTGAATCCACGCGATACACACGACCAGGCGCAATGATTTTTAGCGGTGGTGTTTTATGGGTCTTTAAAGCATTTTCCATATAACGCACTTGAACTGGCGAGGTATGTGTTCTCAATACATGGGCATCATCAATATAAAACGTATCATGCATCGCCCGCGCTGGATGATCTTCAGGAATGTTAAGTGCAGTAAAGTTATAAAAATCAGTTTCAATTTCAGGGCCAGTAGCCACCTCAAATCCAATTGAGTGAAATAACTGCTCTATACGTTGCAAAGTGAGTGTAACCGGATGCAAGCCACCCTGAGATTGGGCGCGTGCAGGCAAAGTAACATCTATCGACTCTTGTGCAAGTTGCTTAGCTTGCTCGGCATTAAGGAGCGCTTCGCGACGGGCGGTTAACGCAGCTTCTACACCCTGCTTGACAACATTGATAGCTGCGCCAGCGGCTGGACGCTCCTCATTACTTAACTTACCCAAACTTTTAAGTGCGTCAGTAAGTAAACCTGTTTTGCCTAAATATTTTGCTTTAGCAACTTCTAAGTCATTCATAGAAGCACTATTGGCAAAATCCGTTTGAGCTTCTGAAATTAAATGCGTTAAATCTGTCATGTGAATTGTGGTCTTTAGTTGACTATACTTTAGATTTATTTCAAGCTTTACTCTAAATTTTTAGGTACAGCCATAGAATTGAATTTTTATTTAAGTGCATAATTTTACAGCAAAAAAAAGAGGCCGAAGCCTCTTTTTCTACTTATTTTTTAATAATAAGCGATGTCACTAAACCGCTAGTGCTTTTTTTGCCATTTCAACAAATTGAGCAAATGCTGTTTTATCAAAAACAGCTAAATCTGCAAGCACTTTACGATCCACTTCAACTGCAGCTTTTTTCAAGCCATTCATGAAGCGGCTATATGTCAAACCACACTCACGTGCACCTGCATTGATACGTGCAATCCACAATGTGCGGAACTGACGTTTCTTTTGACGGCGATCACGGTAAGCATATTGACCTGCTTTCATTACCGCTTGCTTAGCAACGCGGTAAACGTTTTTACGACGACCGCGATAACCCTTAGCGGCTTTTAATACTTTCTTGTGTCTAGCGCGAGCAATGACACCACGTTTTACTCTAGGCATATCGGTCTCCTTATCGTGTTGGCATCATTGCGCGAACGCGTTTGACGTCTGTTGGTGAGATGATCGCCGTGCCGCGTAATTTACGCTTTTGCTTGGTGGTCTTTTTCGTTAGGATATGGCGTAAATGTGAGTGAGTACGTTTCACTTTACCATTACCCAAGAACTTGAAGCGCTTTTTTGCGCCACTCTTGGTTTTCATTTTTGGCATTTTGTTCTCCTTGAACTTTAGTTTATGAGTGCTTAGGCATGCCGTTAAGCCGTATCACTCGGAATCTTTACTACCTTTTACTACACTATTACCAACCTAAATCAGTTGGTTAACTCTTTTTGGGAGGTCCTAAAACCATCACCATTTGGCGGCCTTCCATCTTTGGAAACTGCTCAACCACCGCCACGTCTTTTGTATCAGCTTCTACTCGTCTGAGTAGTGCCAAACCGAATTCTTGATGGGTAATTTCACGACCTCTAAAGCGTAAAGTAATTTTTGCTTTATCACCATCTTGGATAAAGCGAATAATATTACGTACTTTAATTGCGTAATCGCCGTCATCTGTACCCGGGCGAAACTTAATTTCTTTGATTACGACTTGCTTTTGTTTAAGCTTAACTTCGTGCTGCTTCTTACTTTCAGCATATTTAAACTTACCGTAATCTAACAACCTGCACACTGGCGGTACAGCATTAGGTGCAATTTCCACAAGATCAATATCCGCTTCTTCTGCTTTTGCAAACGCCTCCGTTAAAGACATAATGCCTAACGGTTCACCCTCTATACCTACCAAACGAACTTGCGATCCAGTTATATCGCCATTAATTCGTGTTTCTTTGTCCTGTGCTATATCAAATTCTCCAAATAGTTAAGCCGCGCATTTTCAGAAATCACTTAAGGTGAGTCTTAAAATCACCTTTAAGAAAGCTAAACCTTAGTTTCAACCTCTGCCTTTAAGCGCTCAATTAACGCTTCAATCGGCATAGAACCTAAGTCTTCGCCTTTTCTGGTACGCACGGCCACATGTCCTGTTTGCATCTCACGCTCACCTGCGACTAGCAAGTAAGGCATTTTTTGCATACTATGTTCGCGTATTTTATAGGTTATCTTCTCATTTCTCAAGTCAAATTCACATCGAATGCCATTTTTCTTTAGTATTTCAACTACTTGGCGTACGTAATCTGCTTGGTTTTCAGAAATATTTAACACCATCACTTGCACAGGCGCTAACCAAAGAGGCATCGCACCGGCATAGTGTTCAATCAAAATGCCAATAAATCGCTCCATAGAACCAACAATGGCACGATGCAACATCACTGGACGCTGACGGCTATTATCTTCTGCTACATATTCCGCACCTAAACGCTCAGGCAAGTTAGGATCTAACTGAATGGTGCCACATTGCCATAATCGACCAAGCGAATCTTTGAGGGTGAATTCAATTTTAGGGCCGTAAAATGCCCCTTCGCCTGGCTGATATTCAAAATCTAGGTTGTTAAATTTAAGCGCATTAGCCAGTGACGTTTCTGCTTTATCCCAATCTTCATCAGTACCTATACGCTTTTCAGGCCGAGTAGAAAGCTTAACCAGTACATCATTGAAGCCAAAATCACCATAAGCTTTGTATAACATCTTAATAAAATCAGCCACTTCCGCTTCGACTTGCGATTCTGCACAAAATATATGCGCGTCATCTTGCGTAAAGCCACGTACGCGCATTAAACCATGTAATGATCCTGAAGGCTCGTTACGATGACATGAACCAAATTCAGCCAAACGTAAGGGTAAATCGCGATAACTATGCAGACTGCTATTAAAAATCTGAACATGACCTGGGCAATTCATCGGCTTAACGGCGTAATCGCGATTTTCTGAGGATGTGACAAACATCCCTTCACGGTAATTTTGCCAATGGCCAGACTTCTCCCACAAAGTTTTATCCATAATGGTGGGCGTACGGACTTCCTG
>CAILFU010000039.1 GCA_903833595.1 uncultured Pseudomonadota bacterium | reverse complement strand
TGCTTATGTTAAGTGACTTCAAAATTACGCTTGAAAAATCCTGTCTCACCCCCATTAAAGCTTTATTGTTTTTTATTAATACATTGAGGAGCTTAATTTATGGCTAAAGACACCACTGCAAAACAGACCACACAAAAAGAATCCATGCCATTTCAGGCAGAGGTGAAGCAGCTTTTGCAATTGATGATTCATTCGCTATATAGCAATAAAGAGATTGTGTTACGTGAGTTGATTTCCAATGCTTCTGATGCGGCAGATAAATTGCGTTTTGAAGCAATCGCCAATGGCGCCCTCTATGACGGAGATAGTGAATTAAAAATCCGTATCGCATTTGATAAAGAGGCACGTACGGTGACGATTAGCGATAACGGCATTGGCATGAGCCGTGATGAGGTGATTGCGAATATTGGTACGATTGCAAAATCAGGCACTAAGGAATTTTTTAATGCCTTGTCTGGCGACCAAGCCAAAGATGCTAATTTGATTGGCCAATTTGGGGTAGGGTTTTATTCAGCCTTTATTATTGCCGACAAAGTAAGTTTAACTACGCGCCGCGCTGGTGAGACTGCGGCAGTGCGCTGGGAATCTGCGGGTGAGGGTGACTTTACGCTCGAAGTAGCTGATAAAGCCACACGTGGTACGGAAGTGGTATTGCACTTACGTGACGGTGAAGATGAGTTCTTAAACGATTGGAAACTTAAAACCATTATTCGCAAGTATTCAGACCATATTACTTTGCCGATTGTGATGAAAAAATCAGAGTGGAAGGAGGGCGAACAAGTAGCCACTGATGAAGACGAAACGGTGAATAAAGCCTCTGCTTTGTGGGCGCGTAATAAAAATGATATTACTGAAGAAGAATATCAAGAGTTTTACAAGCATGTTTCACATGACTTTGAAAATCCATTGAGCTATACGCATAGCCGTGTAGAAGGCAAGCAAGAATACATTTCATTATTGTATATTCCGAGTAAAGCGCCGTTTGATTTATACGACCGTGAGCGTCGTCATGGCATTAAGTTGTATGTTAAACGTGTCTTTATTATGGAAGATGCTGAAAAGTTGATGCCACAGTATTTGCGCTTTGTTCGTGGGGTAATTGATACGGCTGATTTGCCATTGAATGTGTCGCGTGAGATTTTACAGTCTAGCCGTGATGTCGATGCGATTAAGGCGGGTTCAGTGAAAAAAGTTTTGAGCTTGCTTGAGGACATGGCGGAAAACAAAGCTGAAGATTATGCAATATTCTACAAAGAATTTGGCCGGGTATTAAAAGAAGGCCCAGGGGAAGATGCTGCCAATAAGGACAAAATTGCAGGCTTACTCAGATTTGCCTCCACCAAGGCCGATACGGATGTGCAAGATGTTTCGTTGAATGATTACATCGCGCGCATGCAAGCTGAGCAAGAGGCTATTTATTACATTACGGCCGAAAGTTTTGCGGCGGCACAGCATAGCCCCCATTTAGAAATATTCCGCAAAAAAGGCATAGAAGTATTGTTGATGTCTGACCGTGTGGATGAATGGCTATTAGGTAGTTTGACTGAGTTTGAAGGTAAAAAATTACAATCAATTGCTAAGGGTGATTTAGATTTAGGTAAATTAGAATCTGACACGGAAAAAGAGATTCAAAAGAAAATTGAAGAAGAGGCTAAATCTTTAGTTGAGAAGATTAAGAATACGTTAGCGGACCAAGTGAAAGATGTACGTGTCACACATCGATTGACTGATTCACCGGCATGTTTGGTGAGTGACGCGCATGATTTATCAGGTAATTTGGCCCGTATGTTAAAAGCGGCCGGGCAAAATGCACCAGAAGCCAAACCGATTCTAGAAATTAACCCAAGCCACAAGCTAGTTAAACGCCTAGAAGGTGAAACAGCAGAAGTCGTATTTGCGGACCTTGCACTGGTGTTGTTTGACCAAGCGTTATTGGCAGAAGGGGGTACGCTTAATGACCCCGCTAGTTTTGTAAAACGCATGAATAGTTTAATTAGTTAAGAGATTGATGCTTTAAAAATCCCGTTCAGCGCAAGTTGAGCGGGATTTTTTTTAGATTTTTTATCGCTGTCAAATAACATTCATTTTATAGCAGGCACATTATTTGCTAAAATACACCCTAACAACGATTTATATATGCAATTAGAGGCCAGCATGAAAACTCCTGAGAAAACTCCCAGCAAAAAAACTACCAAAACAACCGCTAAAACCAAAACGGAAGCAAGTAAAACAGTTAAGCCTAAGAAGCCGAGTAAGGCTGGCGTATTGGCTAAGCTACCGCCTGTTGAGCAGGCGCTACAAAACCATTTAATTTTTTCTAGCTTCAAAACCAATGCGGCTGCAACCGCTAGGGATTGGTACGATGCGGCGAGCCACACGGTGCGTGATCATGTGGTTGAACGTTGGGTCAAAACAGCTGAATCTTACTATAGTGATGATCCAAAGCGCGTTTATTATTTGTCTTTAGAGTTCTTAATCGGGCGCATGCTCAGTAATGCTGCACTCAATTTGGGCATTAATGATGAGGTTAAAGAGGGTTTAGCCAGTTTGGGCCGCGATTTAGAAAATACCGTAGAAATGGAAACTGACGCGGCATTAGGCAATGGTGGTTTAGGCCGTTTGGCAGCCTGTTTCTTAGACTCAATGGCAACTATGGCTATTCCAGCCACTGGCTATGGTATTCGTTATGAGTACGGCATGTTCAAGCAAACCATTGAAAATGGACAGCAAGTTGAAAATCCAGATAACTGGTTGCGTTACGGCAATATTTGGGAGTTCCAACGCCCGGAAGTCAGTTACGGCATTAAATTTTATGGCCATGTTGTGAAGTATGGCTCTGATGCAGGTGAGACGCAGCATTGGGTGGATGCCGAGCATGTGGTGGCCATGGCGTATGACGTGCCGGTACCTGGTTTTGGTGGGGACACGGTGAACAGTTTACGTTTATGGTCAGCCAAGGCAGCGCGTGAGTTTGATTTGAGACATTTTAATGATGGCAATTATGAAAAATCAGTACAAGAACGTAATGATACTGAGAACATTTCTAAAGTACTTTACCCCAATGACACTTCGGTACTGGGTAAAGAGTTACGTTTAAAACAGCAGTATTTCTTTGTCTCAGCGTCTATTCAAGATATTTTGCGTCGCTTTTTAAGTGCGCATGACATGAAAAAACAAGCAGATTGGAAAATACTGCCAGAAAAAATTGCTATTCAATTGAATGACACGCACCCATCGATTGGCGTGGCGGAAATGATGTATCAACTGGTGGACGTGCATGGTTTGTCTTGGGATTTTGCCTGGTCATTAGTGGTTAAGATTTTTGCTTACACGAACCACACGCTCATGCCAGAAGCTTTAGAAACTTGGTCTGTTGACTTGTTTGGTCGTTTGTTGCCGCGTCATTTAGAAATTATCTATAAAATCAATTTTGAATTCTTGCACATGGTAAATCATCACTTCCCAGGAGAAGCTGATTTACTCAATCGCGTGTCCATTATTGATGAATCGAATGGCAGACGCGTGCGTATGGCACATCTGGCGGTGGTGGGTAGTCACACTGTCAATGGTGTGGCTGCATTGCATAGTGAGTTGTTAAAGCAACACTTATTTGCTGATTTTGATCGCATTTACCCAGGAAAAATGACCAATGTGACCAATGGTATTACGCCACGTCGTTGGTTAAATCAAGCTAACCCTGGCTTAACCGCGCTGATTGAAAAAGCGATTGGCCCAGGCTTTAAAAAAGATCTGACGCAAATTAAAAAAATTACGCCTTTGGCCAATGATGCAGATTTTAGAAAAGCGTTTGCGGCAGTCAAACATGTCAACAAAGTGCGCTTGGCTAATAAGATTGAGCAAAAAACGGGCATTAAACTTAATCCTAATAGCTTGTTTGATGTGCAAATTAAGCGTATCCACGAATATAAACGTCAGCTACTCAACGTACTGCATGTGATTACTTTATATAATCGTATTCGTCGTGGCGAAAAAGGCATTACGCCGCGCACCGTGATATTTGGTGGTAAAGCCGCACCTGGTTATTGGATGGCAAAACAGATTATTCGCCTGATTAATGATGTGGCGACCATCGTCAATGAAGACCTAGCCGTAGGCGATCAACTTAAAGTGGTGTACTACCCGAACTATGAAGTGTCGGCGGCTGAAATTTTATTCCCAGGAAGTGATTTGTCTGAGCAAATTTCAACGGCAGGGACAGAAGCTAGCGGCACAGGGAATATGAAAATGGCCTTAAATGGCGCGCTGACGATTGGTACATTGGATGGCGCTAATGTAGAAATTATGGAAGAAGTGGGTCTGGAAAATATCTTTATTTTTGGCCTCACTACCCCGCAAGTGGCTGAAGTTAAAGCCAATGGCTATCACCCACGTGATTACTATGAGGCTAATCCTGAGTTGAAAGAAGTGTTGGATATGATAGGCAGTGGGTTCTTCTCGGTAGAAGAACCTAATCGTTATCAGGTTATTGTGGATAATTTACTTAAAAATGGGGACAACTATTTATTGTTAGCAGATTATGCCAGCTATATTGAAACGCAGGATAGGGTAGGTAAGCTCTACCAAAATCAAGATGAATGGACACGTATGGCGATTTTGAATGTGGCCAACATGGCTAAGTTCTCTAGTGACCGTGCTATTAGTGACTATGCCAATAACATCTGGCATGTGAGCGCTCACAATTAAACCACGCGTTAATGGGCTAGAGCAAAACTCTAGCCAGTTAAAACAATGCCAGCTAAGCTAAATGTGAGTATTTAGCTTAGCTGGCATTTTAATTCACGGCCAACTTCTATGCCGTATTCCATTTTTACGCAGGATCAATAAGAGAAATCTTAAAGCGATACTACTCGCTTTGCCTAACCATTATATCCAGCACTCATTCGTCTCTTAAAAAACTACGAAATTTAGTCAAAATCAAGGAATAGACTATCAGCAATTAGAGGCTTAATTGCTGTCTATCTGATAGAATTCAGCTTTCGCAATTGCACTTAATTTTAGCTGAATTTCAATGACTCAATCTAACGCCAAATCTCAAATGCTCTGTCTGCGCGGTAGCGCTGCCTTATCTCAATTTCGTATTGAAAAAATTCAAAAAACGTTAAGTGAAGTTTGTCCCAATATTCAACATTTGTACGCTGAATTCTGGCACTTTATTTGGTTAAATCAGGCTGCCCCACTCACTGCGCCACAGCAAGCTACGCTAAAGCAAATTCTCACTTATGGTCCTACCCTGCAAGTGGAAGAGCC
>CAILFU010000038.1 GCA_903833595.1 uncultured Pseudomonadota bacterium | reverse complement strand
TTACATTAGTATAAATCAGAATGAACCTAAACGATTCTGGCTTGCCAGTTATACTATCCATCATTCAATGTAAACGAGCTAATTAAGCATGCAATCCCCTGATATTAACAAGTCCAATAGCGAATCATCCGCTAGCTCTAAATCGCCTGCCAAAAAATTATCATCCTTAGCCAGCCTATGGCCCTTTTTACATCCTTACCGCGCCCGCGTACTGATGGCCTTTATCTTACTGTGCTTAGGCTCGGCCACGCTACTATTAGTGCCACTCGCATTTAGAGATTTAATTGACTTTGGTTTTGTCAGCAATGCTGCAACAACAAAATCACATAACGGCTTAATTGGCGCCTTAAGTTTAAATGGCCATTTTTTAGTCATGTTCGCACTAGCGGTATTTTGGGCACTGATGATTGCCGCACGCTATTACACAGTATCTTGGGTGGGAGAGCGTGCCACGGCCGATTTGCGAAGTGCTGTTTATGCGCGAGTGATGACGCAATCACCGCAATTTTTTGAAACCACACAAACTGGCGAAGTGCTCTCTCGTTTGACTGGTGACACCACCCTTATTCAAACCGTGGTGGGCAGTTCAATTTCAATGGGCCTACGCAGTTTATTTCAATTTATTGGTGGCATGGTCATGCTGGCTGTCACTAATTGGTATTTATTCTCGCTCAATATTGGATTAATGCTATTGCTAATATTACCCATCATCGTGATTGGTCGCTCAGTCAAAAAACTATCTCGTGAATCGCAAGACCGCATTGCTGATAGTTCTGCCATGGCAGGCGAAATACTTAATGCCATGCCTACCGTACAGTCTTACACACAAGAACACCGAGAGATTGCACGTTTTAGCAACAGTGCAGATATTAGCTTTGTGACTGCTTTAAAAAGAGTACGTGTGCGCGCCATGCTCACCATGCTGATGGTGACCGCCACCTTAGGCACAATTATTTTTGTGCTATGGATAGGCGCCCGCCAGGTAAGTGCAGGCACGATGAGCGGCGGCGAACTGGCCTCATTTGTGTTATACGCCATGATGGTCGCAGGCGCGGTAGGCACGATGGCAGAAGTGTGGGGCGACGTCATGCGCGCAGCAGGTGCCACCGAACGACTATTAGAACTGCTACATGCGGATGCCGCAATTAAAGAACCGGCTGATGCGCAAACCCTGAAAAACCCAAGCCAAGCGGCAATTGAATTTAAAAATGTGGTATTTCATTATCCATCAAGGCCACAAGTAGCCGCATTAAATGATGTGTCTTTAAGTATCAAAGCGGGTGAAACCATTGCACTGGTAGGCCCTTCTGGCGCGGGTAAAACGACATTATTTCAATGTTTACTCAGGTTTTATGAAAGCGACCATGGCCAAATTACGATTAATCAGCAAAACATCAACACCCTAAGTTTAAATAGTCTTAGACGCAATATTGCAATCGTCCCACAAGATGCCGTGATATTTTCAGCCAATGCATTAGAAAACATTCGTTACGGCAAGCCAGAAGCGACGGATGACGAAGTGATTGCTGCAGCCAAAGCCGCTCAAGTAGATGAATTTGTGCATAGACTACCGGAGGGCTACCAAACCTTTTTAGGTGAGCGCGGTACGCGTTTATCAGGCGGGCAACGCCAGCGCATCGCCATTGCGCGCGCTATTCTCAAGGACGCTCCTATATTATTACTAGATGAAGCTACCAGCGCGCTAGATGCTGAATCTGAGATTCTCGTCCAACAAGGGTTGAATGCCGCTATGCAAGGTCGCACAACTTTGATGATTGCACATCGCTTAAGCACAGTACAAAAAGCAGATAGAATTATTGTGCTAGAAAACGGGCAGATTGTAGAAATTGGTAGTCCTGCACAATTGCGCGAACAAGGTGGTTTATATGCACGTTTAGCTGCATTACAATTGGCGTAAATATGATTCAATAGCGGTATGATTACTAAAATAGTATCAATTAAAAATGACAATACCCAATATCACACATGAGATGTCGGATAAAGATCACCAACTGATTCATCAGTCTAAGATTTTTAGAGGCGTGAACATCGAGGACCTCGCTCATTTGATTGCAGATTGTGAGTTATTTTCTATCGATGCTGGCCATACCCTCATACGCGCGAATACTCATAATAAATATTTCTACGTTTTGCTGACAGGCTCATTGAAGGTTTTTCTTAACGCCGCATTAGCTGAGCAATTTATTGCAATATTGCCTGGCGATTGTGTGGGAGAGTTATCTCTGTTTGATGGCGCCAGCACTTCTGCTCAAGTCGTTGCAGCAAGCAACAGTCGTCTATTGAAGATTAATGAGGAAACGCTTTGGCGTTTAGTGAGAGCCTCGCATAGCTTCTCTAGAAATTTACTTTTCTTACTGGCAAAGCGCTTACGCCATGACAATATCACGATTGTCGACGGCTTACGTCATCAGCAAGAACTAGAAAATAAAGCGAATATAGATGGCTTAACGGGTCTATTCAACCGGCATTGGATGAATGAATTCTTTAAGCGCCAAATTAGCCGAGCGCTGAATGACAACAAACCCTTAATATTGATATTGGCTGACCTCGACAATTTTAAAAAAATTAACGATGCGCATGGCCATCTGGTGGGTGATGAAGTGTTATCTGCAGTCGCGGTAACGCTCTCCAAACAAATCCGCCCGACAGATCTGCTTGCTCGATTTGGTGGTGAGGAATTTGCCATGATTTTGCCAGATACCTCACTTGATGAGGCCAATCATATTGCTGAACGCGTACGCATGGCGATTGCATCGATGCAAGTCAAATTTGATGGCGGTGTTCACCGAGAAATTCATGTGACGCTTTCGCTAGGCATGACCAGCTTAATGCTGGGAGACGATATTACCCACTTACTCGCACGTGCTGACCAAGCGCTTTATCAAGCAAAGGAAAATGGTCGCAATCGAGTTGAAATTATTTAAATAATCAATTCAATCAATCTAAAATATCCACCAACCTAGCCACGTAGCCGATACCTGAATAATCAGCGCCGGTATCAGCTGACCTGAAAAAGCCCTACCCCCACTAACAACGGCTGCCACCGCTTTTGATATAGCATTGATTGAAAATGCGACTAGTATTGGAATCACTGCATTAGTGACGCTTAAATTGCCTGCCGCTGCCAGAGAGGCGACAGAAATTGTAGAGGCATGCACATCTGCCAACCCTGCCACACCAGAAGCAAAAACAAGCCCAGCCTGACCAAACCAAGCATTTAATGCAGACGAAGCTGTGAGTACGACAGCAATTACTGCCGCTAGAATAAGTGCCGTCTTTACACTGAAAGATCGGCTTAATTGACTGACTTCTGGACAATTTTTATGAAAGCAACTCAAAGTCACCACTAATCCATAAAGCGTAACTGACACACCGCCAAAAATCAGAGGTGCCACCATGGCTTTCAATGTGGGTGGGTGAATTGCCGCTAGTAACAAAGTGAGCTGTAAAATAGTAGAGAGGCAAGAGAACACGGCGCCAGCAACTGCAGAGCCTATTAAAGCTGGCGTTTCTTTAGCACGTTCGCCCATGGCGCCAACCGTAGCAATACTTGAAATAAATCCTGAAACTAAGCCAACTAGCGGCAAACCAATACGCCCACCGAGTAAGCGTAAAGCAAGGTGACCCAACGCGCTAATGAACATGACCAATATCACGATAAGCCAAAGATTACGTGGGTTAATGGCACTAAATGGTCCAATAAACTCATTAGGTACCAATGGCAATACAATCAAAGTTGCCGCCGCTAAAATCAGAAAGTCATTTAATTCATCTTTGGTCACAGCGCCTCGTACAAAGCCATGAATAGGCTCTTTTGCGGCAAGTAAGATTGCGGCTGTGACAGCAAGACTAGCCGCTAAAGACGGCATAGACATGGCCAGCCCACCCAAAATGACCGTAAATACCAGTGTCATTTCTGTAGTAAGCCCTGGATGATCCTTAACCCTAGCAACATAGGCCAACGCAGCAAACACTGTGACACACATGACCGAAACCACTAGCAGCCAAAAGCTCACCACCGTACTCACTGCACCTAACAAAGAAGCGATTGTAAAAGTACGAATGCCCGCTAACACGATGTCAGGACCTACCCCCTTGCTACGCTCGCGCTCAGCGCCAATTAGCAATCCAATGCCTAAGGCAACTGCTAAGTTGAGCCAAAGCACATTATCTAAAATCACTAAATTTTCCATAGTTTTAGTTTACAACAAACCTTGTTCAGCAGACAGAATTTTGCATTTTCTCGCGTTATATTATCAACATAATCAAGTGCAATCACATGGATTATTGCGCTTAAATGGTGATTTTCGTATTAGAATGAAAGCATTAGCTAGATATTAGCCTTAACATTTCATCCATATGCAAAAAAACAGCGCTTTAAAACCTAAATCCTTGCTACTTGGCATTACAGGTGGCATTGCTGCTTATAAGGCGGCAGAACTAGTGCGTTTGTTAGTAAAAGCAGATATTGATGTGCAGGTTGTGATGACAGCTGCGGCTTGCCAATTTATCACCCCAGTGACCATGCAAGCGCTCTCTGGCAAACCCGTGTTTATGGACATGTGGGACAGTAGTGTGGGTAATGGCATGCCACATATTGAGTTATCAAGAAATGCTGACGCCATTTTAGTTGCCCCTGCAAGTGCAGACTTTTTAGCTAAACTGGTGCAGGGTCGTGCCGATGACTTGCTATCGACCCTTTGCTTAGCTAGAGATTGTCCGCTACTAGTCGCACCCGCTATGAATAAACAAATGTGGGAAAATCCAGCCACACAGCGCAACATTGCTCAACTTAAAGCCGATGGCATTAGCCTACTAGGGCCTGACAGTGGTGAGCAAGCGTGTGGCGAAGTGGGCCTAGGTAGAATGTTAGAAGCCGAAGCCTTATTTGCCTTAGTCAACGCACACTTTACCCCCAAACTATTAGCCGGTAAGCACGTACTTATTACTGCCGGCGCTACGCTAGAGATGATAGACCCCGTGCGTGCCATTACCAATTTAAGTAGTGGCAAAATGGGCTATGCCATTGCCCAAGCGGCGGCCGATATGGGCGCAATCGTTACTTTAGTCAGTGGCGCTAGCGCATTGAATGCGCCAAGCAACGTTACTACCATTAAAGCCGAAAGTGCCGATGCCATGTATAACGCGGTAATGAGCAATATACTAAGCCAAGATATTTTTATCAGCGTTGCCGCTGTGGCCGATTACCGTCCTGCGGTGCAGCATCAAGACAAAATTAAGAAAAGCACATCTTCGCTAACCCTAGAACTAACAGCCAACAAAGATATTTTGGCCGAAGTGGCTAGCCTACCCAACGCGCCTTTCTGCGTAGGGTTTGCCGCGGAAACTGAAAATTTATTGGCCTATGCCGAAGCCAAACGTCAGGCAAAAAAACTGCCCTTGATTGTAGCGAATTTAGCCAGTGATGCCATGGGTAGTGATGAAAATAGCGTCACGATGTTAGATAAAAATGGGGCGCATCCGTTAGAACGCGCCCCAAAGAGTACTATTGCTAAGCTGCTATTAGCGCATGTAGCAAGCATGCTTTAGCATAATCAACACAAATCCTCACTTAAATCATGGTTTTCATGATTGCCCTAGCATGTAGAGCAATATAGTATGCATGCTTCCTCAAAGAAGAATACTACCCACCATGAAAAGAAAACAGCTATTTATATTAATTGCAGCGATTGTTGCACCTCAAGCTTACGCCGAAGAAGCCCTTTCAATTTCTCCTGTCGTTGTCACTGCAACCCGCACCGAGCAAAACAGTTTTGATTTGCCAGTTTCAATTGATGTTGTGAATGGCGACACCATTCGCGACAGTAGACAGCAAATAAATTTATCTGAAACAGCCGCTCGAATCCCTGGCGTAGTGGTGGCTAACAAGTTCAACCTTGCGCAAGACTTAGCCGTATCAACGCGCGGTTTTGGTGCTCGATCAGCTTTTGGAGTACGTGGTGTCAGACTTTACGAAGATGGAATTCCACTGTCAATGCCAGATGGTCAAGGTCAGACTGGGACGTTCAACTTAGATACCGCAAGACAAATTGAGTTTATGCGCGGACCGTTCTCAGCACTATACGGTAACTCTTCAGGTGGTGTAGTCCAAATTCTAACTAGAGATGGTGCAAAAGATCCTACCGTATCAGGCGGTTTAACATTGGGCAGCTACAATACTCGTCGAGAGTCATTAACCGTTGAAGGTGAAGAAAGCAATGTTAACTACGTCGTTAACGGCTCTCATCTTTCTACCGATGGCTATCGTGATCACAGTGAAGCCACGCGAGATATGCTACACACGAAGCTATCTTACAATGCGAGTGATGCAACGAAAATTACTTTGATTGCTACTTCACTCAATCAAAACGACACAAAAGACCCGCTAGCATTGACATTAGATGAATATCGAGCCAATCCTAAACAGGCTGGCGCCAAGTCAGTCTCAACTGATGCACGCGCCAACAAAAAACAAACCCATGCCGGATTAGTCGTAGACCACAGTATTTCTGATAAAGAAAGCATCAGTCTTATGAGTTACTACGGGGAACGCAGCTCTGATGGGTATCTTGCAATTGGCGCAGGGACAACTGGCGGGAGATTGTCTGCTATTGATCGTCAATTTGGTGGGCTAGATGCAAAATGGACGTTCAAAGATAGCGTTGCTGGCAAACCATTTTCGCTTGTTGCTGGCTTAAGTTACGACAAAATGCAAGATGATAGAACTCAGTTCAATACCACCAATGGTGTCGTGAGCTCCGCCTTGAAACGTAACGAAGTTCAGACTGTTCATAACTTTGACCAATATATTCAAGCTACCATAGAACCGACTGATCGCTTGTTGCTAGTAGGCGGCCTTCGACATACAAAAATCAACTTCAATGTTGATGACAAAATGCCTGTGATTCCAGGCGATCCGGACAGTGGCGGTTCTCTTGGTTACAGCAATACCAGTCCAGTATTAGGGGCAACATTCAAAGTAACGCCAACGCTTAACTTATATGCTAATTATGGCGAAGGTTTTGAAACTCCCACATTCATCGAAATGACCTACGTTGGCAACCCAACTACTGGTGCAGGCCCTAACCTCACTATACAACCGAGCACAAGTAAGAATTATGAAGTAGGCGCCAAGGCTTTTGTTGGTGATAATACACGTGTTAATTTAGCGCTATTCAAGGTAGATACTAAAAAAGAAATCGTTGTCGATCAAGGTCAAGGCACGACCGCATCATTCAAAAATGCGGGGGATACTGAACGCCACGGCCTTGAACTTTCAATAGATAGCGTTTTACCCTATAACTTTGGAGTCTACGCCGCCTATACTTTGATGAATGCAGAATTTAAAGACAGTTTTTGCACGGGTACAAGTTGCACATCTTTAACCCAAGTGAATTCTGGCAATAAAATCCCCGGTGCTTATACTTCCAACACTTATGCTGAAGTTTCATGGAAACATCCATCTTTAGGCTTTTCTACAGCCCTTGAAGGCATTTACTTTACTGACGTTTTCACCAATGACATCAACACGATACAAGCTAAGTCCTATGCAACTTTCAACCTTAGAGGTGGATTCGTTCAAAACGTAGGCAATTGGAAGTTGAATGAATTTGCAAGAATTGATAACCTGACAGATAAGACCTATGTAAGCTCTGTGCGAATAAATAATAGTTCGGCTTATGATCCAGGTGCTCCTCGGAACTGGACAATGGGCCTCAATGCTAGCTATATATTCTAAAGTTTAGTTTATAAAAAACCCGCTAATGCGGGTTTTTTATTGACTAGATTTTAACCAATAGTGATTTTCATAAAAATTTAGTGTTTAATGCTAACGTTAAGAAATATCCTAACCAACTCGCCATAATGATTGAGAATTGCATGAAAATTATCGTTGATTTAAAAATTCTAGATGATCGCCTACACCAACAAATGCC
>CAILFU010000037.1 GCA_903833595.1 uncultured Pseudomonadota bacterium | reverse complement strand
TCCTGTGCAATCATTACCGGCATAGGCACCGTGCTCAATGACAATCCAAGCATGACAGTGCGTTTGGACCATGCCCCTTCAACCCATGGCATACGACAACCACTTCGGGTGATTATTGACAGTCGATTGCAAACACCCATAGATTGCAAAATGTTGGATAGCGCTATACTGAAAACTAGCCCTGTTGTTATCGCTTATGCAATAGATGCTAGCAATAAGGTCGACAAATTAAGCGCCGCAGGTGCGGAGCTAATGCAATTGCCCGATGCACATGGACGTGTTGACTTAGTCGCTTTATTGTCAAATTTGGCTACCCGCGGCATTAATGAAGTGTTGCTAGAAGCTGGCCAAGGCCTGAATGGTGGATTTCTAGAGGCCAATTTAATTGATGAGTTTATTTTTTACTACGCACCAAAACTGATGGGGGCAGATGCCAAAGCAATGTTTGCCATCCCGGAATTAACGCAAATGCAACAAGTGACAGATTTGCAGATATTAGATGTCCGGCACATAGGTTCGGATATTCGACTGCGCGCAATTCCAATTCGGCCTAAGTAATCTTTTTATTCACGCCAAATGCTAATAGACACCCATTGTCATCTTGACGCAGCTGAGTTTGATGTCGATAGAGATCTTGTAATAGCGCAAGCAGTCCAGCAAGGCATATCAAAAATTGTAATACCGTCTGTAACGCGCAATAATTTTGATGCCGTCATTGCGCTATGTAATCAACATAAAAATTGCGCCTACGCGCTTGGCGTTCATCCTATGTACGTTGATTCCGCCTCAGGGGATGACCTCGAAACGTTAAAAACGTATATTGAACAATATGACCCTGTCGCCATCGGTGAAATTGGTCTTGATTATTTTGTGACGAATGAAAAAAACAACCCAGAACATATCACGCGTCAAACTTATTTTTTTACTGAACAACTTAAAATAGCTAAACAGTATAACTTGCCAGTCATACTGCATATCCGTCATGCCGTGGATGATATATTGAAGCATTTACGTCGTTATGAGGTTAATGGCGGCATAGCCCATGCCTTCAATGGTAGCTTTCAACAGGCAGAGCAACTAATCGCCTTAGGTTTCAAACTGGGTTTTGGTGGCGCTATGACTTATAGTCGGGCGTTAAAAATTCGTGAACTTGCTTGCAAGCTCCCTTTCGAGTCTATTGTGCTAGAAACAGATTCACCTGACATTCCACCAGAATGGATAGGACCCGCAGGTAGAAATACACCGCTAGAACTGAGCAAAATTGCACAAGTTTTAGCTGATTTAAGACAAGTAAATGTAGCGGAAGTGCTTGATATTACTAGCGCTAATGCATTGAGAGTTTTACCAAAACTGACTTACTTATGCACATCACCTCATGTGCTACTTTAAGTTTTACTAAAAACCCTTATCAATCAAAGGGCGTTTTATAAGTTATTGATTTATAAAGATAAAATATTAGGTTAAAAAATAAGCGATTTAAAAAAAGCCTTATAAATTCAGATGTTACATTTTAGTGTCACAGTTATTCACAAAGTTATCCACAGATATTGTGGAGCATATTTTTCGATTTATTAAGCTTTTTTAAAGTCAACTTTTTTATTATTTATTTTTCATCTAAATTAAATTTTTATTTGTAGGAATTTCCTTTTTTTATGTTAGTAAAATTACAGCAATATCGCACTATTTGGCCGAATACAGCGTTAGCCAATTGCTCAGGCACTGTTTCAATTATTGACCAAACAAAGTTGCCACATGTTTTTGAGATTGCTTGCATTGAAAACCTGCATCAAATGATTACGGCGATCAAAACCATGCAAGTCCGAGGGGCACCTTTGATAGGCGCTGCAGCAGCTTATGGAATTGCTTTAGCGATGCAAGAGGATGCGAGTGATCAATATTTACAGAGCGCGGCGTTTAGTCTTATCCAAAGTCGCCCTACCGCTGTTAATTTAAATTGGGCAGTCCAACGCATGCTCAATCTATTATTACCACTGACTGCTGCAAATCGTAATCAAGCTGCATGGCGAGAAGCGGCTAACATCTGCGATGAAGATGTATTGCTCAACCAAGCAATAGGGCAACATGGCTTAAGTTTGATCGAAAGCGCATATCAACAAACAAGTAGCATCGCAAATCAAAGTAAAGTGTTTAATATCCTCACTCATTGCAACGCTGGTTGGTTAGCTACCGTTGATTATGGTACTGCACTTGCGCCTATCTATGCCGCGCATAATGCTGGGATGAATGTGCATGTATGGGTCGATGAAACGCGCCCACGCAATCAAGGGGCTAGTCTGACCTCATGGGAATTAGCTCAACATGGCGTACCGCATACGGTGATTAGTGACAATGCAGGTGGCCATCTGATGCAACAAGGCTTAGTAGATATGGTCATGGTTGGTGCAGATCGCGTCACCAGTACTGGTGATGTGTGTAATAAAATTGGTACTTATCTAAAAGCATTGGCCGCTTTTGATAATCAGGTACCATTTTATGCTGCCGTCCCAAGTCCGACGATTGATTGGGCGATTGCAGATGGCTTAACTGAGATTGAGATTGAACATCGGCATGGCGATGAGCTAGCCTACATACAGGGCCTAGCGGCAGATAGCAGCATCCAAAATGTCCGTGTAATACCGGTCGAATCTAAAGCTGTTAACCCAGCATTTGATGTGACCCCTGCGCGATTAGTCACAGGAATTATTACCGAGCGAGGCATCTTTTCGCCAGATAAGTTAATTTTTACACGACAAGATTGAATAATAGGCATTATTTAGGCTGCGGCAAACATTACTTAGGAATAATATTGAAATGCAATACCTATCTGAATCTATTCTGCGAGAACAACTACTTAAAACTAGCCAACAACTAGTAGTCCTTGGCCTTAACAAGGGCACCTCTGGCAATGCTAGTGTGCGCTGTGAAGGTGGCTTTTTGGTAACCCCGTCAGGAATGAAGATTGAGGATATGTCATCAACCAGCATGGTGAAAATGTCTTGGGATGGTAGTTTTGATGCAAACAAAAAACCTTCCAGTGAATGGCGTTTTCATCGAGATATTATGCAAAATAAACCTGAAATTAACGCAATTATTCACACGCACAGTATGTTTGCTACCACTTTAGCTTGTTTGCACAAAGATATTCCACCTTTTCACTATATGATTGCCATTGCCGGCGGCGATACCATACGCTGTGCAGACTATGCGCTATTTGGCTCGCAAGCATTATCAGATCATGCATTAGCGGCATTGATAGAACGCAAAGCTTGTTTATTAGCAAACCATGGCATGATCGTACTAGGACGTGATTTAGACGATGCGCTAGCTGTGACGCTAGAAGTAGAAAACTTATGTGAGCAATATTGGCGAACCTTGCAAGTAGGTGCACCACACTTATTAACTGAGGCTGAAATGCACGCAGTATTTCAGCAATTTAAAGGTTATGGCAATTGGGTAATTTAGAAATTAAACACCTCATCAAAGAAATGGGTACTACCACGCCGCTGACCCAAAAGAGATGGAATAACGAAGGGCTAGACTAAATCTAGCCCTTTTTCTTTAGAGATGTCTGCTTAGAACTAGCACGATTAATTTTACGTTAGGCTCTTATGGGCCAGTTGAAGACATTCGCTATTTTCGCTGTATCTTTACTAACCCCATCCAATCTGGCATAGCTCAGGATGTGCTAAATACCCAATGACTGCTATGGGTCGGAAGTGAAGATTTTGGACGTCTGCTATCCGGATAGTAAATCTCAAGAGCGTAGTAAAGCCCAAAAACAGACTTGCTAACATAGTAATGATGCTAGCAAGCCCCTACGATTAACGTATGACTTCTTTTAATTGATCCAAAATTGCTGGGTTTTCTAACGTTGATAAGTCAGAAGTGATTTCCTCACCCTTAGCTAAACTGCGTAACAGCCTACGCATAATCTTGCCTGAGCGGGTTTTTGGTAGGTTATCACCAAAACGTATTTCATCTGGTTTAGCAATTGGGCCGATTTCTTTACCTACCCAGTCACGCAACTGCGCGACAATTTTCTTAGCCTCTTCACCTTCTGGACGAGCGCCTTTTAACACGACGTAGGCCACAACAGATTCGCCTTTAATATCATGCGGCTTACCTACAACTGCCGCTTCAGCAACTAATGGGTGGGAAACTAAAGCTGACTCGATCTCCATCGTACCTAAGCGGTGGCCTGAGACATTTAATACATCATCAATACGACCCATAATGGTAAAGAAACCCGTTTTAGCATCACGAATTGCACCATCGCCCGCTAAATAGGTAGTGCCGCCTAAATCAATTGGATAGTAACTAGATTTATAGCGCTCAGGGTCTTTATAGATAGTGCGGATCATGGATGGCCATGGTTTTTTAATGACTAATAGGCCGCCCGTCCCCCATGGCACCGCTTTGCCAGTTTCATCGACAACATCAATATCAATACCTGGGAAAGGTAATGTGCAAGAACCTGGTACCAATGAGGTCGCGCCTGGTAGCGGTGTAATCGCATGACCACCTGTTTCAGTTTGCCAGAATGTATCTACAATAGGACAACGACTGGCACCAATATTTTCGTAATACCACATCCAAGCTTCTGGATTAATAGGCTCGCCGACAGAGCCCAGTAATCGCAAGCTGGTTAAATTGAAATTTTTTGGATGCGTACTCTCCACCGTATCAGAAGCTTTAATGAGCGAGCGAATCGCTGTAGGGGCTGTGTAGAAAATAGTGACTTTATGTTTTTCTATCATCTGCCAAAAGCGACTAGCATCTGGGTAAGTGGGAATACCTTCAAAAATGATTTGCGTCACGCCCATAGCTAATGGGCCGTATGCGACATAAGTATGTCCAGTAATCCATCCTACATCTGCAGTACACCAAAAAATATCATTGTCTTTAATGTCAAATGTCCAGCGCATAGTGTTCATTGCGTGAAGCAAATAGCCTGCAGATGAATGTTGGACGCCTTTAGGTTTACCGGTACTGCCAGAAGTGTAGAGTAAAAAGAGCGGATGCTCGGCATTCATCATGACCGGTTCGCAGGTATCAGCAACGTTAGCAATTAAATCATGCCACCATATCTCATTGGCATGACTTTCAATGGCTAAACCAGTTTTCTTATAAACCACTATATTTTTGACCGTCTCACAGCCGCCCATTGCAATGGCTTCATCAACTGCATTTTTTAATGGTAAAGCTTTGCCACCACGATGCTGTCCATCAGCTGTAATTACGGCTACGGCACCTGCATCAATAATTCGCTCGTGAATACTTTTAGCAGAAAATCCACCAAATACAACTGAGTGTGTCACACCAATACGCACGCAGGCTTGCATCGCAACGACCGCTTCAATGCCCATAGGCAAATAAATAATAACGCGATCACCTGCTTTAATATTTAGCTTTTTTAAGCCATTAGCAAATTGACAAACGCGGTGATAAAGTTCTTTAAATGTGACATTGATTGTGCTGCCATCATCAGCTTCAAAGATAATGGCTGTTTTATTGGGGATAGTATTAAGGTGTTTGTCTAAACAATTGGCAGATACATTAAGCTCTCCATCTTCAAACCATTTGTAAAAGGGGGCATTATCTTCATTCAGTGTTTTCGTGAAAGGTTTGTGCCACACTAATAACTCACGCGCTAATTTTGCCCAAAAGCCCTCATAATCGTTTGTTGCCTCTTGGCATAAAGCGTTGTAGGCTGACATACCTGAGATATTTGCGGATTTTACAAAGTCTACACTTGGTTCAAAAACGCGACTTTCATGAAGAACTGAATTAATAGACATACTAAAAATCTCCTAGAATTAACACCTATTTATAGTTTTATATAATTCAAATATATCTTGTAACACAATTGTAAATACAATAGTACATTAAAAATCTTATGCTAACACTCGATAATTTGTTATCTGAAAACCGCGTCTCTTCTAGCGATGAGGATGCTTTGCGTCATGCAATTAATTGCAGCCCTTTTCTAGCTAGACTGTTCACAAACAATAGTAATTTGATGAATGATTTGCTAGAAAATCATCATCAAGCGTATCAGTTAAGCGAAATGCAGAATTTTTTAGCGCAACAAAATATTTTTGATGAAGTCACATTAAAACGTGCTTTACGTCTTTTACGGCAGCAAGTAATTGCACGCATTATTGTTAGAGACTTAAATGGATTGGCTGATTTACAAGAGGTGATGCGAACGACTACACAGCTTGCTGAGTGTGTCATCAACACTTCTATTGATTTTCTTAATGCCTGGCTGGTGAGTGCGCATGGTCAACCGGTAGATATGCAAGGCCATCAACAGAACTTTATTGTCATTGGCATGGGTAAGTTGGGTGGTGGGGAACTTAATGTTTCGTCCGATATAGATTTGATTTTTGCTTATGCCACAGAAGGTGAAACACAAAGTGAGCAGCCTATTAGTAATCAAGAGTTTTTTACACGCTTGGCTAAAAAACTCATTGCAGCCATCGATGAAATAACCCAAGACGGTTTTGTGTTTCGCGTTGATATGCGCTTACGTCCATTTGGTAGTGAAGGTGCGCTGGTTTCAAATTTAGATGCCCTTGAAGATTACTATCAAAATAATGGGCGTGAGTGGGAGCGCTATGCTTGGATTAAAGGCCATGAAGTCACGGGAGGCAATCAAGTTTCAAGATTATTGAAACCCTTTGTATTTCGTAAATACTTAGATTTTGGCGCATTTTCCAGTATGCGTGATTTAAAAATTCAAATTCAGCGTGACGTGAATAGTAAAGGTATGCACGACAACATTAAGCTTGGTCGAGGTGGTATTCGTGAGATTGAATTTATTGCGCAAGTATTTCAGCTCATTCGTGGCGGTCAAGATGTAAGTTTGCAAATAAAACCTACTTTATTAGTATTGGACTTGCTAAAAGAAAAAGGATTGTTGCCTGAAAAAACTGTAAGTGAGCTTAAATGTGCCTATACCTTCTTAAGAAATTTAGAGCACAGACTGATGTATGTTGAAGATGCGCAAACACAGGAGTTGCCAAAATCAGATGAGACAAAAGCGCGAATTGCCAAGGCGACGAACTTTGACAGTTGGGATACTTTTTTAGCGCAATTAAATTTTTACCGCAACCAAGTGCAGCAACATTTTGATGCCACTTTTAGTGATGCCAATACCAGCAAAGAAGCGTTAGATCTTGAAAAGTCTATTTGGAATGGCGGATTGATTGAGTCAGAGGCTGTATTGGCTTTGCAGAAAATCGGCTTTGAAGAGGCCCCCGAAACGCTACGTAGATTAATCAACCT
>CAILFU010000036.1 GCA_903833595.1 uncultured Pseudomonadota bacterium | reverse complement strand
TAAGCTTTAGCTTCACCGCCGAATTTTTTTGACAGAATTGTTGTAATCGCTGCCGTTAATGTTGTCTTACCATGATCCACGTGGCCAATTGTGCCTACGTTGACGTGCGGCTTGGTCCGCTCAAATTTACCTTTTGCCATTGCTTCAGTCCTTTACAAAATTTTATTAACTATAAGTTTTATTAGAATTAATAAAACTTGTACAAATTAAAGTGATACTTCTATTCTATTTAACAACTTTAAAACTAGTCATGTTAACAACTTTAAAACTAGTCATGGTGCCCATGGCGGGAATCGGACCCGCGACCTCTCCCTTACCAAGGGAGTGCTCTACCACTGAGCCACATGGGCGCTAATTATTCATAACACGTATTGCAAAATGCATCTTGCAAACTCGCGCTTGGAGCGGGCGACGAGACTCGAACTCGCGACATTCAGTTTGGAAAACTGAAGCTCTACCAGCTGAGCTACACCCGCGTACCCATCTAAACCAACGCCAACAGGCTCTAACTATACAATTACAACTTCTGTGTATTAAAAACTTTGGTGGAGGGGGAAGGATTCGAACCTTCGTACTCTGAGAGAACGGATTTACAGTCCGTCGCCTTTAACCACTCGGCCACCCCTCCAAACCGAACCCGCGATTATGCTGAAAATTTGACTTGCTGTCAAATGTATAAAAGGGTAAATGTTTAAGAATTTGGTGCCGGATGTCGGAATCGAACTGACGACCTTCGCATTACAAGTGCGCTGCTCTACCAACTGAGCTAATCCGGCGTTTATTTGAGTTGCGTATTATACTGATATTTTGGAAAAAGTTAAGCTACTTTACGATAGTTAACGTAGGTTTTTTATTATTTGTCTGTTTTGCCTGGTCGGATGCAGGTTCGGACTCTGAAACGCCAGTAGCTTTTAACTCAGATACTGGCAATAATGCTTCAACTTCAAAAAACATGCCTTGGCCAGTTTCGCGAGCAAAAATACCTTTTACTGCGCCCATAGGTACATATAGATTTTGAGATACGCCACCAAATCGTGCTGAAAAAGTGATTACCTCATTATCGATATGCAAGTCTTTAGTAGCTGTGTAGTTAAGATTAAGTACAATCTCACCTTCTTTTACATAAGCCATCGGCACTCGTGTTTGACTATTCACAGCAACTAACAGGTGTGGCGTGCAACCATTGTCTACGCACCATTCGTGAATCGCGCGTACCATGTAGGGTTTTGTTGAAGTGAATTCTGTCATTTAATTACACGCGTTTGATGCACAAGCAATGAATGCAATACAGCAATCATTGCTTGCTACCTATTACTTCCGCATCACTTTTTCTGAAGGTGTCATGGCTTCAGCATACAAAGGTCTTGAGAATAAACGCTCTGCATACTTCAGTATTGGCGCCGCTTGGTTTTGCAAGACGATCCCATAGTGATCCAAACGCCATAACAATGGTGTTACTGCAACATCCAACATCGAATAATCATCACCTAGTAAGTAATTTTGCTTGCCGAAAATAGGCACTAATTGGGTTAAGTTATCGCGAATGGTAATGCGTGCTTTATCGGCTTTCTCATCATCTCCAGACTCAATGTCCTTAATATGATCAAATAATTCTTTTTCAAAATTATATAAAAACAATCTAGCCCTTGCCCGCATTACTGGATCAGGCGGCATCAACTGTGGATGAGGAAAGCGTTCATCAATATATTCATTGATAATATTAGCTTCTGACAATACCAAATCACGCTCCACTAGAACAGGCACTTGGTTGTATGGATTAATCACAGCTAAATCTTCTGGTTTATTTGCAAGGTCAACATCAATGACTTGAAAGTCCATGCCTTTTTCAAATAAAACAATTCGGCAACGGTGGCTGTAGGGATCAGTTGTCCCTGAGTATAAGGTCATCATATTAATGTATATCTTTCCAATAGGCTTTTTTGAGTTTGTAAGTGAGTACTAACAACACTCCTAAAAATAGTAATACAAACCAACCCAAATGATTGCGCTGTTGTTTTGCAGGTTCGGCCATATATGCCAAAAAATTCGTTAAATCTCCAGCTAATATATCGTACTCAGCAACCGATAATTTGCCTGGCTTGCTAAGCTCCAAGTGGTGAGTTTCATGATTCATTGTTTGCTCGCCTTGCAGCTCATATAACACATGGGGCATCGACACCTTACAGGTGACTGGATCAAACACACAATTAGACCAGCCAGTAGGGCTAGCATCATCACGATAGAAACTTCGCATGTAGCTATATACCCAATCAGCACCACGAGCACGCACTTCTACAGACAAATCTGGTGGCGCTACACCAAACCATTTCTTTGCGTCGGCTGGATTAATGGCGACCTTCATTGTGTCGCCAATTTTATCGCTTGCAAATAACAAATTATCCGTAATCTGTTTTTCAGTTAAGCCTATCTCTAATAATCGGTTGTACCGCATGTAATTAGCACTATGGCAATTTAAACAGTTATTCACAAAAGTGCGTGCGCCACGCTGTAAGGATTCGTGATTAGAAGCATCAATTGGCGCTTTATCCAAATGCGCACCTACATTAGCAAATGCACTTAGAGGCAACATAAAGCAAGGTAAAAGCGCCAATGCGAATAAAGCTTTTTTAATTATATTTGTAATTTTCATGATGCTTATCCTGTCACCCTTTCTGGTACTGTTAATGTCTTATCTTTTTTAGTGTACCAAGGCATGAGTGCAAAAAATGCAAAATAAATAATCATAAAAATACGCGCTACCACAGTTGCACGTTCCGCATTACCCAACCATGCCCCAAATTGACCCCACACGTTTGAAGGCTCAGTGCCTAAATAACCAAGCACCACAAAACTCACCACAAAGGCAGCCAGCCATTTTTTATATAATGTGCCACGATAGCGTATTGACTTCACAGGACTTTTGTCTAGCCATGGCAACAAAGCAAACACCATTACAGACAGTCCCATAGCAACAACCCCAGGAAAGAGTGAAGGCGGGATACCTAGCATACTGATGCCTGGGAATGGTGGAACCGCACGCAAAATTGAATAGTACGGCGTAAAATACCATACTGGGGCAATATGAGCGGGCGTTACTAATGGATTAGCAGGCACAAAGTTATTGGCCTCTAAGAAATACCCACCCATTTCTGGCGCAAAGAAAACAACCGTCGAAAAAACCATTAAAAATACAACCGTACCTACAATATCCTTTACTGAGTAGTAAGGATGAAATGGGATGCCGTCTAGCGGAATGCCTGTTTTTTTATCTTTTAGTTTTTTGATTTCTATCCCGTCAGGATTGTTTGAACCGACTTCATGCAGCGCAATAATATGTGCAGCTACTAACCCTGCCAATACAAACGGCAATGCAATTACATGGAAAGCAAAAAATCGATTTAACGTTGCATCTGACACTAGGTAATCACCGCGCAACCATTCAGAAACGTCTGGCCCAATGAATGGTATCGCTGAAAATAGATTAACAATAACCTGCGCACCCCAATAAGACATTTGACCCCATGGCAATAAATAGCCAAAAAACGCCTCACCCATTAAACATAAAAATATAGCTACGCCAAATAGCCAAATTAATTCTCGCGGGTTACGATAAGATCCGTAAATAATGCCACGGAACATATGCAAATAAACTACAACAAAAAACATTGAGGCTCCGGTAGAGTGCATATAACGAATTAGCCATCCCCAAGGCACATCTCGCATGATGTATTCAACTGAAGCAAACGCCAAATTAGCATCTGGCTTGTAATGCATGGTTAAGAAAATGCCCGTTACGATTTGCAACACCAACACCAATAGAGATAGCGAGCCAAAGAAGTACCAAAAATTGAAATTTTTTGGCGCGTAATATTCAGTCAAATGCGCTTTAATGTTACTGGTTAGCGGAAATCTTTCATCCACCCATGCCAATCCACAATTAAATACGTTTGCCAACACTGATTTATTCTTTTCTAACACGGTTTTGTTTGTCATGACTAAGCCTTATCTTCAGTATCAACACCAATAAGCAAGGTATTTTCAGTTAAATATTTATGAGGCGGTACCACTAAATTGACTGGGGCTGGCGAACCCTTAAACACTCGGCCGGCCAGATCAAATTTAGAGCCATGGCATGGGCAAAAGAAACCTCCAGACCAATTGTCACCCATATCGCCTTTTGGCTGCAACTTAGCCGATGGCGAGCAACCCAAATGCGTACAAATACCGACCACAACCGCTAAATTAGACTTGATAGAGCGATCCTTATTTTTACAGTATCCTGGTTGCTGTGAAGTAACTTCGCAATCTGGATCGATAAGCTGATCATTGTGTTTTGGCAACTCATCTGTCATCTCATTAGTACGATTAATAATCCATACAGGTTTACCGCGCCATTCAACTGTAATCATTGATCCAGCCGCTATCTTAGACACATCAACTTCTACCGGTGCACCTGCCGCCTTAGCCCGTTCACTCGGCGTCATACTCAATACAAACGGCACTGCCGCTGCCGCACATCCAAGCACACCTACGCTTGACGAGGCTATTAAAAAATTACGCTTTTCTAAATCCACCTGCGAAGCTTGATCTAATTGTGAACTCGCTTGATGTCCGTCACTATGGTTGTCTGACATGTTTTCCTCATTAACTAAGTAGGATTAGTCGAATATGACCTTTCACCTTTTAGGTGATTGCATCATTAATTACATAAAAACTTACTTTAAAAACTTAACGCTTAAGTTGCAATACATTAATATGCTGAGAACTACAAAACAATATACATTGGTATGTATAGAGCGGTATATTATACAATTTTTTGCTAAAGAATTAAAGATATATTTCATAAGTATATGAAATAAAACGATTAAACGGAATTATTGATGTCAATAAATTCATGGCTTATATTGAATTTGTCGGCCAAATGCTCGCCCAAGGCTTGTATACCATAACGTTCTGTTACATGATGTCCTGCAGAAATGTATGACACACCAGATTCAACAGATTGATGCGTTGTTTGCTCTGATATTTCCCCACTTATAAATACATCGACACCTAGTTCAATCGCTATATCAATATAGCCCTGCGCTGCGCCTGTGCACCAAGCTATATTGCTAACGATTTTTTCCAAATCCCCAATGACCAATGGCGTTCGCTGCAAGGCTAGTTCAAGTTGTGTAGCAAACTCTTTTAGCTTCATTGGTTGAGTTAAGGTGCCATAACTAACAATATTAGATTCTCCTGCAAACCCCATCGGTACAATATTCAGTTTACGAGCCAACTGTACGTTATTACCTAATTCAGGGTGCACATCTAGAGGCAAATGATATGCCATTAAATTCAAATCGTTTTTTAATAGAAATGCAAGCCTATTGCGCTTAATGCCAACAATTCGAGCATCCTCATTGCGCCAAAAATAACCATGATGAACTAATATCAAATCTGCACTTGCTTGCTTTGCGGCCTCTAAGAGTGCCATGCTTGCTGTGACGCCAGTCACAATTTTGCGCACCTCCGATTTACCCTCAACCTGCAGCCCATTCGGACAATAATCTTTGAAACACTCAGCTTGCATCAGCGCCTGAGTATAAAGAAGTAGCTCCTTGAGTTTTACCATTTTTACAACCTTTTTAACCATGCCATCTTGAATATTGGCTACAATAGCCTGATATTACATTGCGAACCCATAATACTCAAATTAACAGTGTCTTAACAATCGACTTATACAATCTTAATTTTTAATTATGGCAAGCTTCAACCACAAATCCATACTTCAGCATAATGAATAAACAAGCATATCAAAAACTATGGCTCATTTTTGCGCAAACTGTCACAGTATGCTTAGCATTAATTTTTGTGCTGCGTCTACTTTTCCCAAATTTACTCGAAGGCACACTCACCAAAAAGCTAAGTGCTGTGGTTGTTAAGTACGCCGAGCCCAGCTTAAATATCAGCCTAGCAGGCTCCTATAGCCCAGCTGTCAAAAAGGCGATGCCAACTGTAGTGAATATTTTCACTAGTAAAAAAGCGGTAGATAACCCCCATCAAAAATATTCAGATGATCCTACTTTTCGTCAGTTCTTTGGGGATCAATCAGATGAGCAAGATGCGCAATCTCAACCAGAAAACAGCTTAGGCTCAGGCGTTATCGTCAGTGAGCAGGGCTTAATTCTAACGAACAATCACGTAATAGCCACCGCTGATGAAATTGAAATTGCACTTTCAGATGGCCGTAAAATGTCTGCCAAAGCTGTTGGCACTGACCCAGAAACAGATTTGGCACTCATTAAAATTGAAGCGGATAATTTACCTGCAATCACATTTGCCAGCTCAGAAAAACTCAATGTAGGGGATGTGGTTTTAGCGATTGGCAACCCTTTTGGCGTTGGACAAACTGTGACACAAGGTATCATTAGTGCATTAGGGCGTAATCATTTAGGCATTAACACTTTTGAAAACTTCATTCAAACAGATGCATCCATTAACCCAGGTAATTCAGGGGGTGCGCTGATCGATACCGAAGGCAATTTAGTGGGTATCAACAGTGCCATTTACTCACGCAGTGGTGGCTCTATGGGTATAGGATTCGCTATTCCAGCGACATTAGCACACCAAGTCATGGATCAAATCGCGATCCATGGAAATGTCACTCGCGGTTGGATAGGCATCGAGGCCCAGGATATTACGCCCGAGCTTGCCGAATCATTCAAACTTAAGCTAGTTCAAGGGGCCTTAGTTGCTGGCGTAATGCGTGGAGGCCCTGCTGACAGAGCAGGCCTACGTGCCGGGGATATATTGTTAACTATTGAAAATAAACCAATATCTGATACAGGCAGCATGCTAAATTTAATTGCTGCGCTAATACCCAATCAAAAAGCTACGCTTAAAATTGCGAGGGCTGAACAAACAATGAATGTAGTAGTGTTAATTGGTAGACGACCAAAACCAGTATCGACCAAATAACATAGGCTTAAACGTTACAATGTTGGCGGCAAAATGGTGAAGTCTGACTTTCGTTTAGTAAACATCGCTACAATAATACCAAGTTCATACAATAGCCACATAGGCACTGCCAACATAAACTGAGAAATGATGTCTGGCGGTGTAAATATTGCGCCGATGATAAACACACTAACAATGACATAGCCTCGCACCTCTTTAAGCTGAGTCACGGACAGCCAACCAAAACGGACAGTCATCACCACGGCAATAGGTACTTGGAAGGCTAAACCAAAGGCAAAAAATAATGTCATTACAAAATCTAGATAATTACCAATATCAGTCATCACCGCTACACCTACTGGCGCAGTGCCCACAATAAAACCAAACACCACAGGGAACACTAAAAAATAGGCGAAGGCCATTCCAGTAATAAATAATAAACAGCTAGCCAAAATCATTGGAATCATGAATTTTTTTTCATGTGAATATAAGCCGGGAGCTACAAATGCCCATACTTGGTACATTGAGTGTGGCAAAGAAACGATGAAAGCAGCCATCATAGCCACCTTCATCGGCACAAAAAATGGTGTGGTCACAGCCGTAGCAATCATTTGTCCACCCACCGGGAGCTTACTCAATAATGGGGCAGCAAGCAGTGCATATATCTTATTAGCAAATGGGAAAAATGC
>CAILFU010000035.1 GCA_903833595.1 uncultured Pseudomonadota bacterium | reverse complement strand
TTGGCGAAACCAATATTGGGAGTTCCCCACGGATAAAGCCTAAGCCAGCATCCTGAACCAAAAAGGCTCAAGTGGTAACAGCCTAGAATGCATTAGGTACACCCACCAAGAGGATCTTAAAAGAGCACTCAACTTAGGGCGCGCGCACAACACTCGAATGACTAAAACCGATGCTATAAACTAGTTCAAGGAATTATTAGCTTAAACCGCACCGCAGAGAACAAACTTTAAAACTTTGAATTTAATATACTAGAAGTTTTATGAGTTTTTTAAATCTTTACCCACTCTAAAACTATTGAAATAATTTTACTCTAAATTACGCTATATTTTATGATGCTTTAACTATTTAAATTTTCTATTTAACCGCACAAGCTTTATCAATCTGGTCTTGCATTTGTGAGATTCTACGTTTGATATCACCCACATCCACATTGCCACTTTTAGCATTAAGCAGTTCGTGAGATAAATTAAGTGCCGCCATAATTGCAATACGCTCAACACCAATAATTTTTCCGCCATCACGGATGTCACGCATTTTTTTATCTAAAAAATCAACCGCATTAATTAGCCCAGGACGTTCTTCATCGGTGCAACTCACCGTAAATTCACGTCCCATTATATTGACATCTTCGGGTTTACTTTGACTCATTATAGTTTGCTCAAAATCTATTCAATTCTGCGTTACGGCAGCGTCTCCATCAAAGCTTCAATCCGCTCACTGGCTTTGGCCATATTTGCCTTCAATAACGCTGCATCACTTTTCGTCGCATTTAAATCAAGGCGCAATTGAGCATTTTCATTGCGTAAGTTACTACACAATGAAATTAAGCCCGATAACTTTAGTTCTAGCGATTTTAAGTCTGCATCCATACGGCTACTATAATTGAAAAAATTGATTATAGTCAATAGTTAACGTGTAATTTTCAAAGTAATACAATACATTATAAAAAATTGCAGATTAAGTTAGTGCGTGCTAACTCCTAAATAAACGCTATAATTTTAACTTGTTGTTAGGTGCCAAGTTTGTTTTCTACAAACAAGGTGAAACTGGGAAATAGGTGCGTTTAAAAACAATGCCTATGCTGCCCCCGCAACGGTAAGTGAGTTTTTGATTTATTCAAATAGTTTTGCAATACGCCACTGAGTTAATCCTTAGAAAAAGGTAAGACTTGGGAAGGCGCAAAACACTAGGGTTTAACCCTAACGCTCACCAGCCCGGAGACCGGCCTAAAGACAACGCCTTATGTTAAGGCACGCTAGGAAATGCCGCGGGGTGACGGTAAACAAAGGCTGCGCTATTTGCGTCGATAAGTTGACCGCGCTTCTTTTTTTATTCATCACTCAAGTATTCCCTAGTTTTTAAAAATCTACATGCGGGGCCGCATGTAATTTAGGGAAAATATAATGAATAAATTCATCCTTACCTGCCTACTGGGCTTGACGTTTTCAACGAGTGCTTTTGCTTCAACAAACATTCAAGTAGATGATGTTGTTGTTACAGCATCCCGGGTACACGAAAGTATCCAAAACATTCCATCGAATGTACAAGTAATTACACGCCAAGATATTCAAGAAGTAAACTCAACGTCTATCACAGAAATTCTTAATCAACTCGGCGGTCTAACAATCAGAGGTATATCTTTGGGTCAATTTAATCTTGGCGCAACAGTTGACATGGGTTCTTATGGCGAGACTGCAACCAGCAACACCCTTATTTTAATAAACGGCCAGCCAATCAACCCTATAGATTCCTCAAGTGTCGCATGGGAGTCAATTCCGATCGCATCTATTGAGCGCATTGAAATCACTAAAGGCGGTGCAGGTGTTCAATATGGCAATCGTGCAGTAGGCGGTGCGATTAACATTGTGACTAATGAAAATGCTGAGAACATTAATCGCGTTTCTGCCTCTTATGGTAGCTTTAACACACAAACACTCAGTGCCTTAATACAAAACAGGTTCGACGATACGCTAGTTAAAGTATCTGCCAATACTGAACATACAAATGGTTGGCGGGATAATTCAGCTGCTACTGCCTATGCCGCAAATGCTCGTGCGACTAAATTCTTAGGTGAAAATAGTCTTTATTTAGACTTCTCAGGAAGTCATCGCTATTCACAAAACCCTGGCGGGGTAGCTGGGTTAGTTGGCCAAGGCAACAATCATCAAGCAAAGTTTAACAATGTAGGCTCTTTCTTTGAAGGTGAGAATTACGGCATTACGTTTGGAGGTTTAATACAATTAGGTTCTAACACTGTACTAGAAACAGACCTTGCATACAAAACAGCAAACCTCTCTTATGATGAACCTTACAACAGTATGTATAACGCATATAGTAGATGGAGCCTTACCTTTTCACCTCGTTTAAAAATTGATTTCAATAATTGGGGCAACCTCGTGGTAGGGTACGACTTTAGTCATGCCTATGGAAAAGACAATCAGCTATCAAATGCTACATTAATTGATAATTCAATATATGCTATGCATCGCTTACCTTTAGTGGGTGGGTTAGAACTCGATACTGGTTATCGTCACCAAATAGAAAACGCTACAGCAAATGACAAACCATCAAATCCTATTCCTACTGGTAGAAAAACGACTTCAGCCAATGCTTGGGATGCCGGCCTTAATTACAAGTTCGCTCAGCAACAAAAGTTGTATGTGAAATATAATCAATCTTTCCGCTTTCCCAATATCGATGAATTTTGGGGCTTGGACTCAACTTGGAATCGGGTTTTTAATGGGGCCTTGTTAGCCCCTCAAAATGATAAGACATACCAAGTCGGAGGTGATTTCTTGCTTGGCACTACGAAAATTACCACATCCTTTTATCATACCGACACATCTAAACAAATTCGATACGATTCATTCGCAGACTCAAATATTAACGATTCATACCTAATAGAAAGAAAAGGTGTTTATCTAAGCACAATTTCATCCGTTAGCGATAAGTTGACCATCTACACCAACTCAAACTTGCAAGAGGTTTCTTATGCTGACGGCCCAAATAAAAACCAATCATTACCGTTAGCACCTCATTTAACAATTAACGGAAGAGTTAACTATAAAGTGGATGAAAACTGGGCAGTTGGTTCTGTTATAAACTATGTAGGGAGTCAATATTATGTTGGTGCACATGACTTATATAACAACAGAAATGGGACCTTCCCAATCACCTCAATCAGTAATTTTTATAACAAAATTCCGTCCTACACGCTAGCTGATATCTATACCAGCTATAAAAGTGGAAAGTGGGATGCGCGAGTAACAGTGAAAAATGTGGCAAATGCACATTATGCAACTTATGGTGGGATGGGGTTTGTAACGCTTCCTAGCGGGAGTGACTGGTCTTACTACTACTACCCAAGCGACCCAAGATCAGTATTCACTTCTATAAGTTATAATTTTTGATGGCAAGAGCAAGTTGGTGGCAACAACGCCGCTAACTGCAGCTGCTTAGCCTTATGTACTATATCGATTCCAAGACTGTTGAATTATTCCTGATGAGATACTTTTTAGCGCCATGATTAATATTAAAAAGTGTTATCATGAACGCATAATTTTTATCTGTATTATAGGCGGCTATTGGCTTAGCCCCTTTTTGAAAGACCAAGTTATGAAGAATATAAATTTATCCTCCAAAAACCTAATAATTGCAGCCGCAATCGCGTTTTTCATGCTATTAACCCGCGGTAGCCATGTGATGACTAGCGTGGCGCTGCCTGATGCTAGCTTGGCTTTACTATTAATTAGCGGCCTGTATTTAAGAAAAGCAGCATGGTTTGCTTTGTTTGTGGTGCTCGCAACTGCGATTGATTTTGGCGCTGCTGCCGTTGATAGCTTGCAGGCTTTTTGCTTAACTGCTGGTTACTGGGGCATGCTACCTACCTACGCAGCAATGTGGTTAGCAGGGGTTTGGCTAGACAAACAAGCCAACAGCTTCGATGCTATTAAATTCACTTTAGCCGCATTAGTTTCAACGATCGCTGCTTTCGTGATTTCTACACAAACTTATTATTTGTTTTCTGGTCGCTTTCCTAATAACGGCTTAATTGAAACGATGCAATATGGCTGGAATTATTTACCAAGTTACATGGGCTTTACTGCAATGTATTTAATAGGTTTTTGGGTCTTAGCTAAAGCCTCAGCAAAATTCAATTTCGTTAAGCTACTATCTAACAACATCGCTTAATTTAAGTGTGGTTTAATTTACCGCACACTCTCAATTTTGTTTAAATTATTTTTTCAAACTGTTTGGAAGTTTGCTATAATGCGCGGCTTGCAAACATTTACCTAAGTTTTTGATGGGTAAAAAGCAGTAAGGCCGAGTAGCTCAGTCGGTAGAGCAGCGGATTGAAAATCCGCGTGTCACTGGTTCGATTCCAGTCTCGGCCACCAATAAAATCAAGCTCACAGCGATGTGGGCTTTTTTTACGTCTGGAAACCTTTACTGCCTGCAATGGCAATATGCTGCAGACATTGTTCTATAATAAAGTCTATAAACCTTATCAACCATGTTCAGCTATGCCTGCTAAAAATATAAAACCAGTTGATGTCGTCATATGCCAATGCAGTGGCACTACACGGGCTCATGTTCAACGTCTATTCGAGCAAGGATGTAACATAGATGATATTTCTAGGCGAACCGGCGTCATCTCAGGATGTGGCGGTTGCGAGTGGGATATTGCACAACTAGTAAACGAACTATCCAAACATAAAAACAATATATAGCTCTACACTACATTAAGTGTGGAGCTATATATGCATGCGTTACATTAGCCGCATTTACTCTCGCCGCAATTTAGACAAGTTAAACAGCCGTCCATCACAATAGCTGCTTTAGTATTGCATTTACCGCATAGCTGAGCACCCTTAGGGTAGCCTTCTGCAGTTACTTCTTCGTCAGCTTTAGCATGCTTTTCTAGGTATTCTGCTTTTTTCTCATCTACTAATTTTTGCTGGTGCTGATCTAAACCTGGTTTTTTAAGCATGCCGATTTCTTGCAAATGCTGTTCAACCACTTCACCAATTTCTGCCACTAAGCTAGGCACAAATTTACCGCCTTTTTTAAAGTAGCCACCACTTGGCTCAAAGACGCTTTTAAGTTCTTCGACCAAGAAAGTAACATCGCCACCTTTACGAAACACAGCAGACATGACGCGCGTTAGCGCAACAATCCATTGAAAGTGCTCCATGTTTTTAGAGTTAATGAATATCTCGAATGGGCGACGATGTTCTTGCGGCGTACCATCGTTCATAATCACATCGTTAATGGTGATATATAGAGCATGCTCTGTTACCGGGGTTTTGATTTTGTAGGTATTACCCACTAACTTGTCTGGGCGACTCAGAGGCTCGCCAATTTGCACGACTTTAGTAGCTGCAATTCTTTGCGCTTCTACCTCCACCGCTTTATTTTCTGCATCTTTTTTATCTTGCTCATTTACCAGCGCGTAGCCGACAATTTTCTTTTCTATTTTAGTTGCCATTTTTTTCTCCTTGCAAGGCCATCCCTCGCACTAGCCCTCTTCCACAGGAAGAGGGTGTTAAATTTAGAACTTGCCGTAATAACCTTCTTTGAGCGCATCGTAAAGATTGGCCGCTGAGTGAATTTCACCATCGTATTCAATCTCTTCGTTACCTTTAACTTCTAATTCAGTGCCGTCATCTAGCGTGAACTTGTAGGTGGTGTTTTCTAAATCTTTTTCCGTCACCAACACACCTTGGAAAGCTTCCGGATTGAATCTAAATGTTGTGCAACCTTTTAAGCCTTTATCATAAGCATAGAGATAAATATTTTTGAAATCTTCAAAATCATAATCGGTTGGTACATTAATAGTTTTTGAAATTGAGCTATCAATCCATTTTTGCGAAGCCGCTTGAATATCCACGTGCGCTTTAGCTTGAATGGTTGAAGAGTCTAAAAAGTAATCAGGCAACTTTTCATCTTCTTGATCGCTAAATGGCATTGCTTTAGAATTAATCAACTCACGATAAGCCAACAATTCATAAGAGAATACGTCGACTTTTTCTTTTGATTTTTTACCTTCACGAATCACGTTGCGCGCGTAATGGTGAGCAAATGAGGGCTCAATACCGTTACTTGCATTGTTAGCTAACGATAGTGAGATCGTACCAGTTGGGGCGATAGAACTATGGTGAGTAAAACGTGCGCCTTTGCTTGAAATTTGATTGCGTAAGCCTTCTGGAAACTGTTGCATATAGCGACTATATTTACCTAACAAAACTTTACCCGCAATTTTGCTACCCACCTTAATGCCATCTGCTGCCATCTCAGGGCGTTTAGCCAGCATATCTGCAGTCACTTCAAACTTCTCGTCCATAATAGGTGCTGGGCCTTTTTCTTCAGCCAGTTGCACGCCGACATTCCAACCCTCTTCAGCCATAACACGGGTAACTTCATCGGTAAATTTGAGTGATTCTTCTTCACCATATTTCATTTTCATCATAGTGAGACTAGAACCTAAGCCCAAATAACCCATACCATGACGACGTTTACGCATAATTTCATCACGCTGTTGTTGTAGTGGCAAGCCATTTATTTCAACAACGTTATCTAACATGCGAGTGAAAATCGCCACCACATCACGGTACTCTTTCCAATCAAAAAAGGCTTCACCTGTGAATGGATGTTTCACAAAACGTGTCAAATTGATTGAACCTAGCAAGCAAGCGCCATAAGGCGGCAACGGCTGCTCACCACATGGGTTGGTGGTACGAATATTCTCGCAAAACCAATTGTTGTTCATTTCGTTCACGCGATCAATCAAAATAAAACCTGGCTCAGCAAAGTCATAAGTGCTGGACATAATCACATCCCACAAACGGCGCGCCTTTATTGTTTTATATACACGACACGCAACTTTCCCCGCATCTACACCATCGGTTTTAGTGAGATATTTACCTTTAACTGGCCACTCACGCCAAACCACTTGTGCAATATCATTCACATTCAAACCGTCAACAATCGCCTCTTTCTCAGTGACAGGAAAGGCAAGCTTCCACTCAGCATCAGCCTTTACTGCTTCCATAAATTCTTTAGTAATCAGGCATGAAAGGTTGAATTGACGTAAGCGACCATTTTCGCGCTTCGCTTTAATAAAGTCGGTAACATCAGGGTGAGAAATATCAAAAGTTGCCATCTGCGCACCACGACGACCGCCTGCACTTGATACAGTGAAGCACATTTTATCGTAGATATCCATGAACGATAGTGGCCCACTTGTATAAGCACCAGCCCCTGCTACGAATGCGCCTTTTGGACGCAAAGTAGAAAATTCGTAGCCAATACCACAACCGGCTTTAAGTGTTAAGCCTGCCTCGTGTACTTTGCCCAGAATATCATCCATGCTGTCTGATATAACGCCTGACACTGTACAGTTGATGGTAGACGTTGCTGGCTTATGCTCTAAGGCACCTGCATTTGATGTGATGCGCCCCGCTGGTATTGCACCACGGCGTAATGCCCATAAAAATTTCTCATGCCATTCAACACGCTTTTCTTCTGTAGTTTCTACATCAGCCAAAGCACGCGCTACACGCGCGTAAGAAGCGTCGATATCAGCATCAACATGTTCGCCTGTTTTTGTTTTTAAGCGATATTTTTTATCCCAAATATCTAGCGACACAGGCTGAATCGGAATTTCTTTTTCTGAACCCGATTCTGATTTGCTTGCTGATTCAACTACTTTTAGCATGGATACCCCTCCTCAACTGTAGTCTTACGCGCCATTAAAATAGATTTTTGCGCTAAGCCCGTGATTTTTAATTAAAAACTATTATTTTTGTAAAAAATATACCGCCTAAACACAATATGTTGTGTCTGGAACAGCAATTTATGCCTTTATTTTGTGTACGTCAACCCTATTTTTACAACCATTTCTTGCACCATTTTGGTGTGTTTTTTTGTAAATGGCGTCTGTATTTGCATTGAGATGAGGTAAGCAGTCACTTACGAGAAAGTTATAGCCAAAAATATTTTAAAAATAAATTTTCTACAAAAAATGATGATTAATAAGTGTGCAAATTTTGACAAAAACAACAATGTCAATTTTATGAGAAAATGCACTATGAACCATTTTTTCTATTCGCTATTACTGTATTTAGTGTTGCCATTAATGCCCTTGAAATTACTTTGGCGTAGCATCAAGCAACCGGACTATCTAAAACACTGGCGTGAGCGCTTTGGTTTTTATTGTGTACGCCCCAATAAATCAGTTATATGGCTGCATTGTGTTTCAGTAGGTGAAACTCGTGCGGCAGCACCCTTAGTTAAAGCATTAATTCAGCAATACCCCCATTATCAAATATTACTGAGCCACAGCACGCCTACTGGACGCAATGCAAGTGAACAGTTATTTGCAAATAGTGTACAAAGAGTTTATTTACCTTATGACGTACCTTTTGCGGTGAATCGCTTTTTAAAGCACTTTAACCCAGCGATTGGCGTGCTATTAGAAACCGAGCTTTGGTTTAACTTAATAGCGACTTGTAAGCAACGTCATATTCCACTATTACTAGTTAACGCAAGGCTTTCAGAAAAGTCTGCCTATGGATATAGAAAATTAGGCAATCTAGTCAGTGAAGGTTTGCAAAATCTATCGGCCACTGCAGCTCAAACCACACAAGATGCAGAGCGCCTAGAAATGCTAGGCGCTAAAAATGTACAGGTGGTAGGTAACTTAAAATTTGATGTCATGCCCCCAGAGACGGCATACTCGCAAGGACAATCTTTACGCTATTTATTTGGGAAAGAACGTCCAGTATTTCTGGCCGCCAGCATGCGTGAAAGTGAAGAAACCCTAGTATTAGATGCAATTATTGCGGCACAGATTCCCCACTTACTCACTGTGATTGTGCCGCGCCACCCACAACGGTTTAACGAGGTAGAAGCTTTGCTAGAACAGCGTGGCTTTCGCTACGAAAAACGCTCTACACTTCATCAAATAGTTGCGGCTGAAACGCAGGTTATTTTAGGTGACAGCATGGGTGAGTTATTTAACTATTATGCAAGTGCGGATGTCTGTTTAGTGGGCGGCAGTTTGCTACCTTATGGCGGGCAAAATCTGATTGAAGCGATGCGCATGAGTAAACCTGTGATACTTGGCGAACATACCTTTAACTTTAAAGAGGTGTCCGAACTTGCTGTAGCTAAATGTGCTGCTTGGCGTGTAAAAGACTTAGCAGAGATGACAAAAGCTATTCAAGCGTTAATAGAAAGTCCAAAAAAACAAGCAGAGATGGGCGCAATGGGGCTGACATTATGTGAATCATTAGAAGGGGCCACTCAAAAAACTATAGATATCATTTCAAGATTTTTAAAACCTAGCTCGCATTAAGTTGAGTCACATATATCAGCTCACAAGCGCCGCTACCAACATCGTCCCGGCTCAATGAGCTTCGCCAACGCCAGCCATCTGGACTTTTTGCTTCCACCAACAGCCCTTTTATTTTAACTAACTGGCCGACTCTAATATTACTGAGTTGACGCCGAATAATATTGTCAGCGGGAATAATATGTGTGTTCGCTGCGTGAATCTCAATTTCATGTTGCGAAATAGGTAATTTATCTGCATGCCAATAAAACCACCGATGTCGTTGAGAAATATCGATTTTATTAAGTATCGCTTCATCTGACATGGGGCCCCAGCCTAAGGCTAAATCAGTAGGTGATAATTTAGATGCCATGCCAACTGAATAATCTTCTCTAGATAAAACTCTAGCTTCTATTGAATAATCAGCCAGTGCTGTCAGCATAAAACCATTTAGCTGAATACTATCGGCAGAACTGTTGCTTTGAATGGGTTCGCTAGGTGCAATTTCACCAACCCCATGAATGACTGGTCGATTGTGATAGTGATGAAAACTAGCATATCCAATTACTCCAACAAGTAATACTACCTTCCAGTTCATGTGTGGATTCTTGTATGTTAACGAATAAGTTTACTAATCACCTTAAATGCATCACCTTCAGCCTTACCTAACCATTCAAACACAATAGATTCAGCATTACTAATGATGCAACCAGCATCGCGCATTCTGGCTATGGCGTTAGCTTTATTGGCTGAGTTGCGTGAAATGATGGCGTCTTCCACTACAAACACTTGTTTGTCTGCGCCCAGCATATCCATTGCACTTTGTAATACACAAATATGTGCTTCCATACCTGTCAATATGACTTGTGAACGATCGCGCGTGAGTTGACGACTAAACCTAGGCTCGGCCATACATGAGAAAGCAATCTTTTCTACCGGCGTAATGTTGGGCATTAGCGATAATAATTCTGGAGTTGTATGCCCGAGACCTTTTGGATACTGTTCTGTAAGGATAACTGGCACGGATAAGAGCGCAGCAGCCTGCATCAAAATACCTATGTTATTAATTGTTGCTTGCAAAGGTTCTTGCGGCATAACCGTGCCCAACCGCGCTTGCATATCGATAATGACAAGCTGACTTAGATTCGCTTTTGTCAGCAAATTAGCGGTCATTGCTCAACACTAACTGCTGGTTAATATCCAGCAAATCTGCTTCTGCAACCACACCAGAAGCAGCCTTCAGGCGAATAATATTCACTAAGTAATTGTAGCGTGCTTGCAATAAATCTCGTTTGGCGCTAAATAGTTGCTGCTGTGCATTTAACACATCAACAGTGGTGCGCACCCCTACTTCATAGCCTAATTTTGTTGAATCTAATTGGCTTTGACTACTAATGAGTGCTTGATCTAACGCCTTAACCTGCGCAATCGTTGTACTTAAATTAAGATAGGCGCGCTGTGTATCCAATTCTGTTTGGCGGCGTGCTATTTCAACATCATCTTGTGCTTTTTGTTTATTCAGTGCCGCTTGTCGAACAAGTGAGCTAGTTGCGCCGCCCTGATACAAGGGGATTTGCAATTGCAAACCGATGATGCCCGTTTTAAGTTCATTACCTGGGGTTATGGAGTAACTGCCATTGGCATAAGAATCCGTATAGCTAGCAACAGCATCTAAGGTAGGTAAATGTCCTGCTTTAGAGCGCTCTATCTCTTGCTCGGAATACTTAGCAATATCTTGCTGTATCTGTATATTTAAATTATTCTGTGCCGCAACTTCTAACCAACTATCCATGCTTTGCGCTAAATTATTCGTTTTGATATCCGCTTTCACGCTAGCTAACTTTGGTGGAAACTGTCCGGTAATGGCTTGAAGTAGATGTTTAGCAATTTGATATTCATTCACAGCTGCTATTTCTTGCGCTACCGTTAAATCATATCGAGCTTGCGCCTCATTAACATCAGTAATAGTTACTGTACCTACTTCAAAATTTGCTTTAGCTTGCTCTAATTGGCTTGAGATGGCGGTTTTTTGCGCATCTATTAAATCAATTTTATCTTGAGCGATTAGCACGTCAAAGTATGCTTGTGTGGTACGTAAAATAAGCGTTTGCTGACTTAAATGTAGTTGCTTATCAGCCTGACTAACCTGCGTTGTGGCTTGTTCTATCTGTATTAAATTTTGTTTCCGATAAATGGGCTGACGCGCATCTACACCATATTTATAATTTTCAAAATTAGACTTGCTTGGATCTCTTGTAGAGCTGATATACCGAATATCTGACTGAACAGCATTAGTCTCTGCATTAAAATTAATGGTCGGGCGATATAGCGCTTTGCCTTGCTCGATAATTTCTTGCGCAGCCTGGTTAGCACTTAAGGCAGAAGCTAGCGTTGGGTCATGGGCTAATGCTTGCTGGTAAATATCAAGTAAAGACTCGGACTTGCCTTGTATAACAGCATCATCAGCGGCATAGGCTGCCATTGAGAACATTAAAGATGCTGTAAAAATCCATTTTTTTTGCATATTTTTATATGGTTAAAACTCAAATTTAGCTGCTTGTGGCGCATTAACTAGCGGCGGCAAGCAGGTTTCAAAAAGCACTTCTTTACGGCTAACGCCATCACTAACTCGTTGCGTTAGTATTGCCTGCATAATTGGCAGTTCGCCAACCACACTAAACATACGACCGCCGGTATTAAGCATTTGTTCAGCGGCACTTGGATGTATTTGCAAAGATCCAGCAAATACAATCACATCATAAGGCGCCTCACTGGCATAGCCATTCACTGCATCAGCAATATACAAGCTCACATTGTGAATATTGTGTTTTTGCAAATTCGTCTTGGCAAGGCTTGATAGCTCAGGAATAACTTCTACCGAATGCACATGCGCGGCAAGCTTTGCTAATAGCGCCGTTAAATAACCTGCACCAGTACCAACCAGCAAAACTTTGTCAGTTTTTTTAACGCCCAGTGCCTGTAAAATCTTACCTTCTATTTTTGGCGAAAGCATTGTCTGACCATAACCAATAGGCAATTCAATATCAGCGAAGGCTAAGCCTTGTTGAGACTCTGCAACAAACTGCTCTCGCGGCACTTCATTAAATAAATCCAACACGACTGGGTCTAGCACTTCCCAAGTACGAATTTGCTGTTCTATCATATTAAATCTAGCAACATCGCTAGGCTGATTAAATCTTGTTTGTGCTGTTTGTGTCATGGCAAATCTTCCTTTCAATTACCTTTATTATAGCGCTAGCTATCAGCTATAACGCTATTATTAATTAGCTTTCTTAGTAGCCAATTTCAGTTCTCCAGCTTTATAAGCGCGGCTTGCCGTTTGATAATAAGCAATTGCTTCATTTGCTATCGTTTCATCTACTTTTGTTGGCACAGAATCATAGTTTTCCGAATTGACTTGATACGCTTCCGTTTTTCTCTTCGGCGACAGCACTATCAACGTATCATTTCTTAAATAACCTAACGACTGATAATTACTAATAAATGCACGCTCTGGCAACTTCTCAGCCTCAGCTTTAAATAATGACTGCCCATAAAACTGTCCTGCATTTTGAGTACCTAAAACATCAAGCAAGGTTGGCACAATATCAATTTGGCTTGCCAAACGATTGTAATGCCTTGCAGGTAACATATCAGGTGCATATAAAAATAGCGGGATGTGATATTTATCGACAGGCAATTTAGTTTTACCTGCTACTGAAGCGCAATGATCTGCCACTATCACAAAGACCGTATCTTTAAACCATGGCTTAGATTTTGAATTTTCAATAAATTTACCAATGGCATAATCGGTATATTTTACCGCAGCATCTCGGCTACCCTGCGGCAAATCAATTTTACCTTCAGGAAAAGTATAAGGTCGATGATTGCTGGTCGTCATAATATGCGCAAAAAACGGTTTATGCGTTTGTTCATTCTCATCAAAAATTTTAATGGAATTATTAAATAAACTTTCGTCATCCACGCCCCATACATTCTCAGCTTGTATGGATTTAGCATCAAAGTCTGTACGGTCGATTACTTTATAGTTATTGCTACTAAAGTAGGCATTCATACTATCAAATACGCCATATCCACCGTAAATAAAGAAAGTTTCATAATTCTTCTCACGCAAAAGCTCACCGATTGTAGCCAAATGGTCACTGCTAGGGCGGTGCACAATCGCTTGACCTGGAATCGGCGGGGTTGCGATTGAAAGCGCGTCTAAACCACGCACAGTACGTGTGCCTGTGGCAAAAAACTTATCAAATACTACGCTTTCCTCCGCCAGTTTATCGAGATAGGGCGTCAGATTTTTCTTATTGCCATAAATGCCCAAATATTCAGCCGATAAGCTTTCCACTGAAATAAGCACTACATTTTTTGGGCTACG
>CAILFU010000034.1 GCA_903833595.1 uncultured Pseudomonadota bacterium | reverse complement strand
ATGTATTCAATTTCTTCAGTGAATCTAGGTAAATATGACAAGCTTGCAACCGCGATGGGCGGTGCATTTACTGGTGACAAATCGTCCAATCACCTAAAAATTAATGATCAAAATGCAGGGGCGAACAGTCAACAAAAAAATCAACCAATTAATCTCGTCAAACCCCTACCGCTCACCCATCTATATAATGAAAAAGTGCGTAGAGAACGAGAGTCAATGGCTAATATGGGGATTGGTCTATCAAACAAACTCTCCCCGCTCATCAGTGAAGGTAAAGTACGCGTGATGCAAAACAATCGTGGCATCCGCATCGACATTAATGACAGTCTATTATTTAGCCAAGGTTCAGCAGAATTAGCCGTAACCGCAACTCATGTCATTAATGAAATTGCCGAAATGCTAAAAGATAATCAACGCCATATTCAAGTTGAAGGTCACACTGACAATATTGCCATTCACAATGCTACATTTTTCTCAAACTGGGAGCTTTCAGCAACCCGCGCGAGCAGTGTAGTCAGGATGCTAAGTGACACAGGTATTGCAGAAAAAAGGCTAAGCGCCTTAGGATTTGGTTCTGCGCAGCCTATTTCTGAGAATCAAACGGCCGTCGGGCGTGCTAGAAATCGTCGCGTCTCGATCATGATTCTCTATGAGACGGATAATCAAGACAACGCCTCAGTAGAAATTATACCGAACACGAACAACGCTACCATTAGCCAAAACAAGTAATATTTACCCTAGATCAAACGCCTCACACAACTGACTTAATAACTGCCCAAATAGTGGCGCCACTTCGTCTTTGTCGTGCGGACTTTCATCATCGGTGCCGGCAATCACAAATGCCACTGTCAGCTTATCTAGATTTTCTCTAAATTCCGCCCAATGCTCAGCTTCGGCATCGCCTATCAATTGAAATTTATGAAATCCTGATTCAATAATCTCAAGCAACTCTGCATCTGGCAAACCAGCAAACAAAGTTTTAGCAATAGTAATTTGCGCCACAGGTAGATTTGGCGCAATATTTTCTTGCGCTAATGGTGTGGTAAAGAATGCATAGGCCAATAATGCATAAGCTTGATAAACACTCAACATATCAAAGTTTTCGCTACGCTCCGCCAGTGGCGAACGCTCAGCGGCTTGGATTGCTTTAAAAGTAATATAACAACTTAAATAATCGGCTGCAGCTAAGGCGTCATAGTCATTGAGGTTGGTTTTTGGTTTAGCTTCATCGTCACGCAGCGTTTCCGCTAAACACAAGGCATGCATCAGTTTGATGCGTTTTGAGTATTGAATTTCCATATCGAGTCCTAAATTATTAATCTAATTTGCATTAAAAATGTCTACGCCTATTAAACGTATGACGTTAATCTATCGCAGGTATTGCTTCGAGTAGCTCATGCAATTCTAACCAACGCTCTTCCGCTACTTCTATGTGCATCGCCAACTCCGCCTGCTTTTTGAGTAATTGCTGCAGTTCTGTTTTATCACTCGCGACATAAAGCGCACTATCATTCAAGCGTTCATCACATAACTTTTTGTCAGCTTGCCACTTAGCAATATTGTGTTCTAAATGCTCGGCCTCTTTCACTAATGGCCTTCGTTCAGCGATTCTAGCTTGCCGCTCGGCTTTATTGACGGCACGATCATTCTTGCTTGGTTTATCATCCACCATCCCTTGAACAGCTTGCTTATCTTTTAAGCGCTGTTCGTTTAGCCACTGACTGTAACCTTCTAAATCGCTCTCAAACGGTTCTGCCTTGCCATCGGCCACTAATATAAATTCATCACAAGTAGCACGTAGCAAGGCTCTGTCGTGCGAAACCAAAATAACGCCCCCTTGGTAATCTTGCAGTGCCAGTGTTAAGGCGTGGCGCATTTCTAAATCTAAATGGTTGGTTGGTTCGTCTAGCAACAATAAGTTCGGACGCGTCCAAATCAATAAAGCTAAGGCTAAACGTGACTTTTCACCGCCTGAAAAATTAGTGCAAGGTGAACGGGCCATCTCACCCTTAAAATCAAATCCCCCTAAGAAATTCAGGTGTTCCTGCTCACGAGTCAGTGGGTCCAGCTTCAGCATATGTTGCAAGGGCGACTCATCTGGGCGAAGCTGCTCAAGCTGGTGTTGGGCAAAATACCCTATATTTAAGTCTTTACCTTCTACGCGTTTACCACTTAAGGGCTTTAATTCATTAGCCAGTAATTTAATGAGTGTGGTTTTACCTGCGCCATTACGCCCTAACAGGCCAATACGTTCACCCGGCCTGATGGCTAACACAATATTTTTAATCAAAGCTACATTGTTGTAACCAACAGACATCTCATCTAATACTAATAACGGGTCTGGGGCAGCAATCGGCGCTCTAAATTCAAAGTTAAATTGTGAGTCCACATGAGCTGCGGAAATCATTTCCATACGCTCAAGCGCTTTTATGCGGCTTTGCGCTTGACGTGCTTTGGTCGCTTGCACCCGAAAGCGATCAATATAACTATGTAAATGGGCCACCTTACGTTGCTGTTTTTCAAACATCGCTTGTTGCAAAGCTAATTTTTCTGCACGCTGCCGCTCAAAATCAGAATAACCTCCGCGATACAGCGTGAGCGTTTGCTGCTCGATATGTGCAATATGATTCACAATCGCGTCTAAAAAATCTCTATCATGCGAAATCAATAAAAGCGTACCACGATAACTTTGCAACCACCCTTCTAGCCAAATCACTGCGTCTAAATCTAAATGATTAGTTGGCTCATCTAGCAATAGCAAATCAGATCTACACATTAAAGCACGTGCTAAATTCAAACGTACCCGCCAACCACCAGAAAAAGTAGAAACGGCTTGCTGCAAATTGGCTTGGCTAAAACCTAAACCACTTAACAGCTCTGCCGCACGAGCTTTAGCACTGTAACCATCAATATCCATCAACCGATGGTGAAGTTCAGCAATTAGCTCACCTTGATGATTAGCTTCTGCAGTAACTAATGCAGCCTCCACCTGACGTAGTTCCGCATCCCCATCTAACACAAACTCAATAGCGGGCATCGCAAGCGCTGGGGTTTCTTGCGCCACGTGTGCAATCACCCAGGTTGCTGGCATTTCTAAATCACCAGCTTCTAATTGCATCTCGCCCCGCAATAATGCAAAAAGAGATGACTTTCCTGCGCCATTTGCACCGGTTAAGCCAACCTTATGTCCAGGATGGAGTTGCAGCGAAGCGTCCTGAATAAGCACTTTCAAGCCGCGGACTAAGGTGAGTTGTTTGAATTGAATCAAGTGATAACCGGTTTAATATGAGTGAGCTGTCAGAAAAATATCAAGCCAGTATTTGGCTTGCCCGTGGAATATACCAACTAAAGTTGCTTATTCACACGTCAAGTGCGCTATTCTAAATGACAAGTGCACTATTCTAAAATAATTTCACGTCAAAACCTTCGGCATTCAAACGGCTAGCGATTTGTTTGTTATGATTGATATTGCGGTAAAATGCTGTATTAATTCATGCAATCAAATTAAAGCCGAAACAAGCTAATATGGTCAAAAAATCACTGCTTTTGGGTTACCGAATCGCGCTCGTGCTTTTTGGCATTACTGCCGCCACCTTAGTACTCGGCGCGCTAGCAATACAGTTTTTAATATTCCCTAATATTGATCAATACAAAGACAATATTGCCAATTTCGCAAGCACTGCCGCTAAGCAAAAAATAGTTATTGGTAATATCAAGGTTGACTGGCAAGGGATTAATCCGCATTTAGCGATATCAAACATTGATATTTACGACGTGCAAAACCGCCCGGCGCTCCAACTTAAAAATACAGACGTAACATTCTCCTGGTTAAGCATTCCATTGCTGGAGGCTCGTTTAGCCAATCTAACGATACGCTCACCAGAACTTACTATTCGCCGCACCAGTAATGGCGATATTTTTGTGGCAGGCATCAGTATGCAAGGCCCCTCTAAACCAGATTTACCGAATTGGTTATTGCGCCAAACACAATTTCAAGTGCTGAATGCCAAAGTCATCTGGCTAGATGAAATGCGTGCAGCACCTGCCTTAAGTTTAGATAAGCTCAATTTACAGGTCATGAGCCCACCATGGAAGAGCTTACTTAAAAATCATCGCTTCATCATCAGCGCCATCCCTTCTACCGGCACAATTGAACCCATACTGATAAGCGGCAATGTCTATGGCAACGACATTACACAACTATCACAATGGCATGGCAGTGTCGATGCCACCTTAAACAAAGCGAACCTCGTCGCTTTTAAACCATGGGTTGACTATTCAGTTTTAATGCATTCAGTTGATTTGCAATCAGGTGTTGGCAGTGCCAATGTAAAAATTCAATTCGCAAAAAGTCAGGTTCAATCAATTGCCAGTAAGGTGGCTTTAGATAATGTACAGATGCAATTTGTGGCCAATACTGACCCCGTAACATTGAATAAGCTTGCGGGTGAACTGAATTTGGAAAATACAGCGCTACAACAAACATTTACTGTGAATCATCTAACGCTCAGTACCAATAACGACTTGCACTTAGAAGACAGCTCATTGAATTACGTTAAAACCCAGAATGGCCATGACTCACTTAACATTCATCTGACGCACATCGATTTAGCCTTTATTAAGCCCTATTTAGTCCAATTGCCATTGCCTGCAGATGCTATGCAAAAAATTATCAACTTATCCCCTACAGGTAGCCTGGATAACTTAACGTTCAATTGGCAGAGACAGCAAGGAGCTACAAAATCCTATCAAGTTCATGCCAAATTCAATGAATTAAGCATATTCGCCTACGAAAAAATACCAGGCTTTAAAAACTTATCCGGCGAAATTAATGCCGACCAAAATGCCGGGAAAATTACCCTCAATACTTTAAATGCCGCCTTGGATTTTAAAGATACCCTGCGCTGGCCTATCCCTATCGATCAATTAGAGGGAAACGTTAGCTGGAGCATCAACGCCCAAGAAACTAAAATTAAAGCCAGTCAAGTCAATGTTAGCAACCCCCACCTAGCAGGCACGGTTAACGCCGAATATGTCATCAATGCTAGCAAAGGTGACTCCTTAGATTTAACCGCTAAATTGAATAAAGCCGATGCTAAATATGCGCTTTTTTATTACCCAATTAAGTTGGGAAAAACCACCTTACATTGGTTAGACACCTCAATACTGTCAGGCCGTCTTGAAAACGTGAATGTGGTGGTGAATGGCCGTCTGGCTGATTTTCCATTTGTAGATAATAAAAACAATCCCAACCCTAAATTAGGCTCATTTAAAGTAACAGGGAAATTGATTGATAGTGAAATTGAATATGGCACTGGCTGGCCTAACATTCAAGGCTTAGGCCTAGATATGCTATTTGAAGGCAAGCGCATGGAGCTCAATGCTAATGCTGGACATGTATTCGGCAATCAACTCATTAAAAGTAAAATCACCATTGCTCAACTAGATGTCGCCGAACCTATACTCAATATCACCAGCGAATTTAACGGCCCTGTCGCAGATGGCATTAAGTTTATCAATAAAAGCCCTGTGCTTGAAGTCACCCAAGGCTTTACCGAAGATTTAAACAGCGGTGGTCAAGGTAAATTAAATTTAAATTTAATGATTCCAATGCAAAATATTGATTTAGCCAAGTATAAAGGCGCTTACCAAATTACAAATGGCATACTGGATTCTCAATCCATTCCAATGCTCACTGGTATTAATGGTTTATTAGAGTTTACTGAAAGCAGTTTAACGGCAAAAAATATCAATGCCAGCGCATTTGGCACGCCGCTTGTATTTAGCCTCACTTCGGGTAAAGATAAGATAATACGAATAGTCGCCAAAGGGAAAATTAATGATGCCACAATCAAGAAAATCTTAGCCTCTCAAAGCACTGACCCAAAAAATGCTAGCCAGATTGCCAAAAACGCTAATTACACTACCGGCAGCGCTAACTGGACAAGTGACATTAGCATTCAAAAACCACTGGTGAATATCACCATCAATTCAGATTTAGTGGGCTTAAATTCACGCTTACCTATCCCATTCAAAAAATCAGCTAATGAGCTTGTCAATTTACGTATTAATAAAACCCAAACAACCAACAGCGACGTCATTAGCCTGACGCTAGGCAATCGATTTTCAGCAAAAATTATGCGTACTGCTGAAAATGGTCAAATGAAGCTTGATCGCGGTAGCATTCGATTTAATACTATCTCAACTAACGGCAACACTTCCAATCCTAATAACCTCAACGGCAATCTTGAACTTGGAAAAGCGAAAGGCTTACAAGTCTACGGCAATATAGACTACCTTGATGCGGATGCCTGGCGCCGTGTAATGCATGATTTTTCTAGCGGCGTTGCACAAGAGCCAATACCCATCCAAAAACTCGCACTTAAAATCAATATGTTAGATATTTTTGATAGGCGAATTAATCAATTAAGAATCACCAATAATGCTGATAAAGATGGCTTGCGGGCAACAGTAGAAAGCCGCGAATTCTCGGGTGACATACAGTGGCTGAATCAGAATAACGGTAAATTTATTGCACGCTTAAGTCATTTAAGCTTACCAGAAGCGGCTCCTAACAAATTTAAACTGGCTACTAATGATGTGGTAGAAAAAGAAGTCTCTAATCAGGAACAAGAATACCCTGCATTGGATATCATCGCTGAAAACTTCGAGTTTAATAAGAAAAATTTAGGTACTTTAGAGTTAATCGCCTACCCACAAAACAATAATTGGAGCATCCCAAAACTCAAACTCAGCAACGCTGATAGCATCATCAGTGCCGATGGGCAATGGAATAACTGGAAGAAAAATCCAAGCACCTACCTTAATATCAGTTGGGAAATTAAGAATCTAGGTAAAACACTTAAAAACATTGGCTACCCTGACGTCATTAAAAATGGTGAGGGGTTGCTTACCGGCCAACTTCAATGGCTAGGTGGCCCACATCAGTTCAACCCTGTAGAGTTAAACGGCAACCTGCAACTAAGTATGAAAAAAGGTCAGGTTTTAAAAGTTCAACCAGGTGTGGGTAGACTATTGGGGCTACTTAGCTTGCAAAGCTTGCCACGAAGATTATCATTAGATTTTAGAGATTTGTTTAGTAACGGCTTTGCCTTTGATAAAATCAATGCCAGTGCGAAAATTAATGATGGCATCATGACTAGCGATGACTTCGTCATGGCTGGCCCTGCGGCAGAGGTGACCATCAAAGGCGAGACTAACCTACAGAAAGAAACCCAACATTTAACTGTTAAAGTGTTACCGCGTATCAGCGACAGCCTATCACTCGCAGCCCTTGCTGGCGGACCGCTGGTTGGGGCAGTGGCATTTTTAGCGCAAAAAATATTGAAAGACCCACTCAATAAAATTGCTTCTACTGAATATGAAATTATTGGTACTTGGGATAACCCTCAAGAAGTAAAAGCAAATAAAAATAATGACGAAAACATCAATGTATCACCGCTTAATTAATAGCACTTATTATCAATAATATTTGGATTAGATATGGCCATTACCTCACGCTTAAAAACCACTACTGCTAAACTAAGCAACCTAGGTGGTAATCAAGACATCATTAAAATTGCAGCCATCCAAATGGCTTCAGGGCCTTACGTTTCTGCTAATTTAAGTGAAGCCGAGCGACTGATTGAAATTGCGGCAGCTCAGGGCGCAAAACTGGTTGTACTGCCTGAATACTTTGCCATTATGGGATTTAAAGAAACCGATAAAGTTGCTGTTCGTGAAGAGGAAGGCAAAGGTCCTATTCAAACATTTTTGAAGACGATGGCTAAAAAACATAAGATATGGCTGATTGGCGGTTCTATACCACTTGTCAGCAATTTTCCTAATAAAGTGCGTAATAGCTGCTTAGTCTATGATGACAAAGGTCAGCAAGTGGCGCGTTATGACAAAATTCACCTATTTGGCCTAGACTTAGGCAATGAACATTACCATGAAGAAAAAACCATAGAATCTGGTGATGCCATTCAAGTGGTTGACACACCATTTGGTAAAATAGGCTTATCTATTTGCTACGATTTACGCTTCCCCGAGCTTTACCGGGCTATGGGAGAAGTTAACATGATTGTGATACCGTCTGCCTTTACTGACACCACAGGCAAGGCCCATTGGGAAACTTTAATTCGTGCGCGTGCTATAGAGAACCTAAGTTATGTGATTGCCCCTGCACAAGGTGGCTACCACTTATCTGACCGTGAAACACACGGCAACAGCATGATTGTAGATCCTTGGGGCGTCATTTTAGACAGGTTGCCACGCGGTTCTGGCGTTGTGATTGCTACGATGAATCCAAAATATCAGCAAAGTTTAAGAAAAAGCTTACCCGCACTTAAACATCGCACCATTACCTCCATTTAAGCCATCAAAATAAGAAAAATAAAACGAAATTCAAATGAAAAATGAACCAACCTCGACTGACTATCCCCTGTCATTAACCACTCACTTTGATGCCGCCACTGAAGCGCTACTTGCACCCGCTAGCTTAGACATTGCAAATCTACAGAATGTCCTTGGCGATATGATGTCGCACAAGATTGACTATGCGGATTTATATTTTCAATACAGTAGAAGTGAAAGTTGGGGGCTTGAAGAAGGCCAAGTTAAATCAGGTAATTTTTCTATTGATCAAGGTGTAGGTGTACGTGCGGTCAGCGGCGAGAAAACAGCTTTCGCCTATTCAGATGATATTACCTTAAGCGCATTACAAGAAGCTGCAAAAGCGACTAAAGCCATTGCCAGCATAGGCGAGGAGCAAAGCGTAGGTAATGTCATCAAACGACAAGCCTCTCAACTTTACTTAGCACAAGATCCAATTGCTTCGCTCTCTGCTGAGGCCAAAGTAAAACTGTTAGAACGATTGGAATCTTACGCCAGAAAAATTGACCCGCGTATTTCACAAGTGACCGCATCTATTGCCGGCGAATATGAAGTCGTCATGGTGGCACGCTTTGACGGCGTCATGGCGGCAGATGTGCGCCCCTTAGTGCGTCTATCGATTAATGTAATTGCTGAAAGCAATGGCCGCCGTGAACAAGGCTCAAGTGGCGGTGGCGGTCGTTATGATTACAGCTACTTTACTGACGAAATATTACACGATTACGCCCAAAAAGCCGTCCATCAAGCACTGGTCAACTTAGATGCGCGTCCTGCGCCTGCCGGCAGTATGACTGTCGTACTAGGTGCTGGCTGGCCTGGCATTTTGCTACATGAAGCGATTGGTCACGGCTTAGAAGGTGATTTTAATCGTAAAGGTAGCTCTGCTTTTAGCAATATGATAGGCCAACAAGTAGCGGCACGTGGTATTACCATTGTCGATGATGGCACCATTGCCAATCGGCGCGGCTCATTGAGCATGGATGATGAGGGCAACCCAACGAACCGAACTGTCTTGATTGAAGATGGTATTTTACGTGGTTATATTCAAGACACCCTTAATGCGCGCTTGATGAATATGCCGGTCACGGGCAATGCTAGACGTGAGAGCTATGCCCATATCCCCATGCCACGTATGACCAACACCTATATGCTCAATGGCACGATACCCCCCGAGGAAATTATTAAATCGGTTAAAAGAGGCTTGTATGCGGCTAATTTTGGCGGTGGCCAAGTGGATATTACCAGTGGCAAGTTTGTATTTAGTGCGGCAGAAGCCTACATGATAGAGGATGGCAAAATTACCTACCCAGTTAAAGGCGCTACCCTCATAGGTAATGGGCCAGATGTGTTAAAACGCGTATCTATGATAGGTAATGATATGCAACTTGATAGTGGCGTTGGCACTTGTGGCAAAGAAGGACAAAGCGTGCCGGTGGGCGTAGGTCAGCCAACACTAAAAATTGACGCGCTCACCGTCGGTGGAACAGCTTAGGCCTGTATCACGCAAATATCGTAATTATCAAGCTTTAACACTTCACTTATGACGCAAACGCAGCTCACCATTCCAAAATCAGGCCTATCCTCGCGTGTTGAATTATCAACCCATGGCGAAGATGGGTTGGCGTTGGCAGAATTAGGACTTAAACTAAAAAGTGACAGCCCGTCTAGACCGCTGGTAATCATTACCGCCAACGGCTTTGATGCACAGCGCTTATTAGAAGAAATTCCTTACTTTGCACCGACGCTGAGCGTACATCTGTTGCCCGATTGGGAAACACTGCCCTACGACCAGTTTTCACCGCATCCTGATTTAATTTCTGAGCGCTTAACCACCTTATACCAAATTGCACAAAATGCTTGTGACGTGATTATTGTGCCGCTCTCGACGGCACTTATCCGTTTAAGCCCTAAAGCCTATTTAAGCGCCAATACTTTTATGCTTAAAAAAGGTCAAACACTTGATACAGAAGCGCTACGCTTGCAGTGTGCGGAAGCAGGCTACCATCATGTTAGCCAAGTCATCAGCCATGGTGAGTTTAGTGTACGTGGCGGTTTAGTTGACTTATTTCCTATGGGCTCGGCGCTACCCTATCGGCTTGATTTATTTGGCGACGAAATTGAAACCATACGCACTTTTGATGTGGATACGCAACGCAGTTTGTATCCTGTGCCAGAAATCAGATTACTGCCTGCACGGGAGTTTCCACTAGATGAAGCAGGTATCGCATTATTCCGCGGCCAGTTTAGAGAGACCTTTGAAGGTGATCCGCAACGGGCAAAAATCTACAAAGACGTCAGTAAGGGCGTAGCGTCCGGTGGGATTGAATGGTATTTACCCTTGTTCTTTGAACAAACCGCCACGTTTTTAGATTACCTGCCGAGCAATTGTTTGCTTTGCTTACATGGTGACTTAGACCATAGTGCACAGCAATTTTGGCGCGAGGCACAATCACGTTATAAAACGCTTGCGCATGATACTGAGCGACCCTTGTTAACCCCTGAAAAACTGCTCATCAAGACAGAAGATTTTTTTAGCGCCACGCATCCATTTACGCGCTTGTCATTAAGCATTAATAGCAAATCGAACGGCCTGCCTGCGCTAGATATTGAGCGCCGTGCTGAACAACCCTTACACAAACTTCAAGGATTTATTGCTGACTTTTCAGGGCGTATATTAATCGCAGCAGAGAGTTTAGGCCGCCGCGAAACAATCTCGCAATTATTTGCAGAACACAGTTTACAGCCCACCCTTATTGAAACGTGGGCAGATTTTGTCAACACAAAAGACAAGGTGATGCTTGGAGTTGCGCCACTACATCATGGCTTTGCAAATGCATCAAAGCGCGACAACATTGCCATTATCACCGAAGCCGAGCTCTACGCTGCAACCGTGCGTCAACAACGACGTCGTGAAAAAGAAAAAGCACGTAGCACCGAAGGCATGCTTAAAGACTTGTCTGAGCTTCGCATGGATGATCCAGTGGTGCATGAACAACATGGGGTTGGGCGCTATAAAGGCCTCGTCAGTATAGATTTTGGCGAAGGCGAAACCGAACTTTTATTATTGGAATACTTTGGCGACGATAAGCTTTATGTACCTGTATCGCAATTATTCTTGATTTCTCGTTATTCTGGTGGCCCGCCAGAGTCTGCACCCTTGCATCGCTTAGGCAGTGGTAATTGGGAAAAAGCCAAGAAAAAAGCCCTCAAGCAAATCCGTGACACTGCGGCAGAATTACTCAACTTATATGCGCAGCGTGCGTCGCGTCGCGGCCATGCGTTCACTTTAAGCCTGCATGATTATGAATCATTCTGCGAAGGCTTCCCATTCGAAGAAACGCCAGATCAGTTAGAAGCCATTGAAAACGTCATTAAAGATATGCAATCCGGCCGACCTATGGATAGGCTGGTGTGCGGCGATGTCGGCTTTGGTAAAACTGAAGTAGCACTACGTGCCGCTTTTGTGGCGGTCATGGGCGGCAGGCAAGTCGCGGTATTAGTGCCAACCACCCTGTTAGCTGAGCAACACTTCAATAATTTTAAAGATCGTTTTGCCCAGTGGCCGATTAAGATTGCTGAAATATCACGCTTTAGAACAGCAAAAGAACAAAAAGAAGCGCTAGCTGGTTTAGAAGCCGGACAGATTGACATCATTATCGGTACCCACCGACTGATTCAGAAAGACGTTAAGTTTAAGAACCTAGGTTTAGTCGTGTTAGATGAAGAACACCGTTTTGGCGTGCGTCAAAAAGAACAGCTTAAAGCCTTACGTGCGGAAGTTGATGTACTCACACTTACCGCCACCCCAATTCCACGCACACTTAGCATGGCGATGGAAGGCTTACGCGAGTTTTCTATTATCAGCACCCCGCCGCAAAAACGCTTGAGCATTAAAACCTTCCATACCGATTACTCTGAAGGCATTATTCGCGAAGCCGCCATGCGTGAATTTAAACGCGGTGGCCAAGTGTATTTTCTGCACAATGAAGTCGACACCATACACTCCATGCGCGAGAAACTAGAACGCATACTGCCCGATGCTCGCATTGCTGTGGCCCATGGCCAGTTACGTGAGCGTGAGCTAGAGCACGTCATGCGTGACTTTTACAATCAGCGTTACAACCTATTGCTTTGCACTACTATTATTGAGACGGGCATTGATGTCCCCACCGCCAACACCATTATCTTGAATAAAGCCGATATGTTTGGTTTAGCACAAATGCATCAATTACGCGGACGTGTAGGTCGATCTCATCATCAAGCTTATGCTTATTTACTCACCGACCCAGACCGTAAAATTACCGTACAAGCACAAAAACGTTTAGATGCCATTCAATTGATGGAAGACTTAGGTGCAGGCTTTCACTTAGCCATGCATGATTTGGAAATTCGCGGGGCAGGTGAATTATTAGGTGATAGTCAAAGTGGTGAAATGCAAGAAATTGGCTTTCATTTGTATTCCGATATGCTCAATCATGCCGTGAAGCAGCTTAAAGCAGGTAAAGAACCCGATTTAAATGCACCGCTAGGCGTCACCACAGAGATTAATCTGCACACCCCTGCACTACTTACCAATAAATACTGTCCTGATGTGCATGAGCGCTTGGTGATTTATAAGCGCCTAGCCAACTGCGTGAATGATGACGATTTAGATAATATGCAAGAAGAGCTGATTGATCGCTTTGGCTTACTACCAGAACAAGGGGAAGCGCTGATTGCCTGCCACAGATTACGCATTGCCGCTAAAGCCATTGGCATCGTTAAAATTGATGCGAGTAGCGACGCCATTCAATTGCAATTTAACCCCAAGGCAGATATCGACCCAACTAAGCTGATTGCATTACTACAGCGTGATCGTCGCTGTCGTATGAATGGACCAGATAAACTCAGGGTATCAGTGGGCATGGAAGATATTAATCTGCGTGCTGACTTTGTGAAGCAATTATTAAAAGAGTTTGTTTAGGAAACCCAATGCTAGAAAAAATAATTACTATTGTTGCTACATGGATTATGAGCGTTATTTTAAGTATGGGTTACGGCGGCATTGTTTTACTCATGGCAATCGAGTCTGCCTGCATTCCCCTACCGTCTGAAATCATTATGCCGTTTGCTGGCTTTTTGGTATTTAAAGGCACAATGAACTTATGGTGGGTGGCCTTAGCTGGCGCAATAGGCTGTGTAGTGGGCTCTATCCCAGCTTATTACGTGGGCATGCTGGGTGGTCGGCCGCTGGCTGAAAAGTATGGCAAATATATATTGCTATCAAAGCACGACCTAAACTTAGCAGATCATTTATTTGAAAAACATGGTGAGATTATTATCTTGATTGCGCGCATGTTGCCCGCTGTACGCACTTTTATCGCTTTTCCAGCGGGTGTGGTGCGTATGAATATGCCTAAATTTATTAGCTACACCTTTATTGGCTCATTTATTTGGTGCTGGTTACTGGCCTATGCGGGCATGAAATTTGGCGAAAATTGGGTGAGTTTAAAGGTCTATTTTCACCAATTTCATTATTTGATTGTTGCAGTTGGGCTTGTGTTTGTCACGTGGTATGTACGGCGCCATTTTAAGCATTAACAGTTAAGCGACAACTCCACTAACTGGCCTGTACTTAAAAACAATACCGCCGTTTTAATCGGCAAACCTTCACTGGCAAACAAGCTAGCATAGCGCGCCAATTGTGAACGATGCACTTCTGCAGCCTGCTTGAGTTCAAGACCTAGCTCTAAATTTGTGAGTTTGTAATCCACAATCCAGCGCGTACCATTTTCAACAAAAGTGCGGTCTATCACATGCTTTTTAACTTCCGCCTCTGTTGCCTGCATCAGGCTTAACTCACTGACCGCCTGGCTGTGGTTGTTGAGCACCCACTGCCCGACTTCACTATTGAGCGTAGCCTTTAAGGCCGCTTGTACTTCTATTGCACCTTGTTCGGCAAGCTTGGCCGCATAACCTTGCTGCATCAGCCATTTCTGCATGGCAGGCTGGCATTGTGTCAATCGTTGCTGAGTCCAGCTTTGTGTAGGTTTTGCCATTAATTCCATGTACAAGTGAGCAAGTATGCCGCAATGTCGATGAAAATCGATCTCGGTCAACATGCCAGTAAAACCTGCTGGGGCGTTTACTTGGTCATCAAATGCAGAATGATGAGGCTGTTTTTTTGCCGCATGCTGAGTAATACCCTGTAAAAAATCACCCGCAAACTCACTGCTATCTAGGCGCTGTAACTGTGGCTTAAATAGCTTGATGTCTAATGCAGATGAAGAGGGATTGCAAGACTGTGGCGTAGCCTGCTTAAACTTCGCCTCTACTGCTGGCCATAAAGTCTGCAACAAGGTATTTGCCGCAGGCTTGATTTCACCGTCTTTATTCGCTTGCACACTGGCAATGAGATGCAATTGGCGCTCTGTCCGTGTGGCTGCCACATACAATAAACGCACCAACTCATTACTTTCACGGATTTTTTCTAATGATTTAATGTAACTATAAATATTGGCGGTAGCATTTTTTTTACCCACGCCCTTTACGTAATGGGGCGCAGCAATTAAACGCGTTTGATGATCAACTACCACCTCTTGCCATAACACCAACTCATTGTCCGACGGCCTAGGTGGACGATTGAGCGCCGGTAAAATGACCGTATCAAACTCTAAGCCCTTAGATTTATGTATGGTTAAAAACTGCACACTACCATCGGCATCTATATCGGGTTTAGCGTAGAGTTTTTGCATAGCCAATTCTAGTGCTGCAATATCTAAATGACCGCTACGACTGGTTTTTTCTACTAAATCAAAAAATACCTGCACATCACGATTGTCCCCCGCATCGACCAAGCACTTGCCCCCACCAAGTTGCAACCAAGT
>CAILFU010000033.1 GCA_903833595.1 uncultured Pseudomonadota bacterium | reverse complement strand
TTGCTGACTTTAATCGTATTAATCACTTGATTATTAGCGGTATCAATGACGGAAACGGTATTGTCGCCCTGATTGGTAATGTAGGCAAAGTTGGATTGCATAGGTGCTGCGTTAGTGGAATAGGCAGCAATCGGCACGCAGGCAAGCAATATTTTAATAAATTGATAATTTTTTAGATATTTAATTAATAGTGTTTTCATGAGCTTAGCTATTATACGCAAATGGTCGCTTTCAATAATGTTCGAAATATGAAAAAATTGCACTAGAATAATTAAAGCATAATTAAGGCAGTAAACGCTATGTTAGATCGTGATGGGTTTCGCCCGAATGTTGGCATTATCTTATGTAATGCCAACAATCAGGTTTTTTGGGGTAAGCGTATACGTGAGCATGCTTGGCAGTTTCCGCAGGGTGGTATCAACCACGGTGAAAGTCCGGAGCAGGCTATGTATCGTGAGCTAATGGAAGAGGTGGGCTTGAAGCCTGAGCATGTACAAATTTTGGGTCGAACCAAAGATTGGCTTAGGTATGAAGTGCCTTCAACATGGGTCAAGCGCGAGTACCGCGGCAGTTATAAAGGCCAAAAACAAATTTGGTATTTATTGCGCATGGTTGGACGGGATAGTGATGTTTCGCTTCGTGCAAGCGAACATCCGGAATTTGATGCTTGGCGCTGGAGCGAGTATTGGGTGCCATTAGAAGATGTGATTGAGTTTAAGCGCGGCGTATACGAATCTGCACTCAATGAGTTGGCGCCCCATTTACATCATAAGGTAGCCAAGTAATTGGTTTTTTGAGCTTGTTAAAGGATGTCCTTATACAAGCTCAAAAAACAGTTTTTATGAACGGTTACAGGCCGTTCTTTTATGAGTCTTTTTAAGTTTTTCTTTTATTACCCATCATTTCACCCAATCTAATAGGTCTTGCTGATTGCCATTCGGGATTAAATTGTAAGGTCTCTTTTTGAAATAGCATCACTACGGTTGAACCTAGTAAAAACCGGCCCATTTCTTCGCCTTGTTTTAGCGAAATATTTTTATTTCCATAGGCCCATACGCGGGTTTTATTTGTGCGTGGTGGGTTAATGATGCCCTTGTTGGCATCGTGCCAAACGGTTGCCATACTGCCAACAATCGTTGCCCCTACTAACACCATAATAAAGCTACCGTATTGGGCTGAAGTAAATTCGCATACTACACGTTCGTTACGTGCAAATAGGCCTGGCACACCTTGTGCGGTGGTTGGGTTTACCGAAAACAGGGCGCCTGGCACATAAGTCATGCTTTTTAATATGCCATCGCAGGGCATGTGAATACGGTGATAATCCTTGGGGCTTAGGTAAAGACATGCAAAGTGCCCATTTTCAAATTGCTTCGCTAATATACTATCGCCACCGACTAAAGCCCTCGTAGAATAAGTATGTCCTTTGGCTTGGAAAATTTGGTCGGCCTCAATGTTGCCAAATTGACTAATTACACCATCTACTGGGCAAATAAAATCGGCTTGTGCAAGTGGGCGAGCGCTATTTTTAAGTGGACGTGTAAAAAACTCGTTAAAACTTTTATATGTTGAAATGTCTGGGTTAGCGGCTTCAGCCATATTGACGTGATAACGTTTTACAAACCAAGCAATCACGACAGTAGTAAAACTGCCCCCTTTAAGTTGCGCTAGCTTACCTGCAAGCGCTGTCATGGCTTGTTTGGGGATAATGTATTGACTGAGTACCGAAAATTTCATAAAAATTCCCTAAAGAACCTGTGTTGTTAAACAAAAAGGGCGGGGTGCCGTTTAGCTACCCGCCCTAATTAAAGTCTATCGATTAACGCTTAGTTTTTAGATTGATCGACTAATTTGTTTTTAGAAATCCAAGGCATCATGGCGCGTAATTGGCCACCTACTTGCTCAATTGGGTGAGCAGCATTTAAACGACGACGGGCTGTCATTTCTGGGTAGTTGGTACGGCCTTCCAAGATGAAGCGTTTAGCGTATTCACCATTTTGAATATTAGCTAAGCATTCTTGCATCGCATAACGTGACTCATCATTAATCACTTTAGGGCCTGTGACGTATTCACCATATTCAGCATTGTTTGAGATGGAGTAGTTCATGTTGGCAATGCCACCTTCGTACATTAAATCTACAATCAATTTTAATTCGTGTAAGCACTCAAAGTAAGCCATTTCAGGGGCGTAGCCAGCTTCAACTAAGGTTTCAAAGCCGGCTTTAACTAATTCAACCGCACCGCCACATAATACGGCTTGTTCGCCGAATAAGTCAGTTTCAGTTTCTTCACGGAAATCAGTTTCAATTACGCCACCTTTGGTGCCGCCATTAGCTGCCGCATAAGAAAGTGCTAGGTCTTTTGCTTTACCAGATTTATCTTGGTACACAGCGATGAGTGATGGTACACCGCCGCCTTTTAGGTATTCTGAACGCACAGTATGGCCTGGGCCTTTTGGTGCAATCATAATCACATCTAAATCTGCACGAGGCGTGATTTGGTTGTAGTGAATGTTAAAGCCATGAGCAAAGGCCAATGTAGCACCTTGTTTTAAGTTGGCAGCAACATCTGCATCGAAAATTTGCGGCATGTTTTCGTCTGGCAATAACAGCATCACTAGGTCAGCTTGTTTAGTTGCTTCTGCAATTTCTAAAACATTATGACCAGCAGTGATTGCTTTAGCCCATGAGCTGCCGCCTTTACGTAGGCCGATTGTCACGTTTACACCACTATCTTTAAGGTTGGCAGCGTGTGCATGGCCTTGTGAACCGTAACCGATGATGGTTACTTTTTTACCTTTAATTAATCCAAGGTCTGCGTCTTTATCGTAATAAACTTTCATTTCTTTGTCGCCTTTCTATGCAAATGCTAATTAAAATATCAATATGGTTTTTTAAAAAATTATGTCTTTAAATTTTCAGAATTCTGTCACCACGACCTATGCCAGATGCGCCAGTGCGCACTGTTTCTAGTATCGCTGCTTTATCTAAACTTTCGATAAAAGCATCTAACTTATTGCCTGAGCCGGTAAGCTCAATCGTAAAGCTGCCGTCAGCCACATCGATAATACGGCCCCGGAATATATCGCACATACGTTTCATTTCATCTCTAAAAGCACTGGTTGCTTTCACTTTAACGAGCATTAATTCACGCTCGATAAATTTCCCATCATTTAAGTCGAGCACTTTGACTACATCAACCAGTTTGTTGAGTTGTTTAATGATTTGTTCAATCACAGCCTCTGAGCCTGATGTGACAATAGTCATGCGAGATAATGTTGGATCTTCAGTAGCTGCAACAGTGAGTGATTCAATATTGTAGCCACGTGCAGAGAATAAACCTGCCACACGAGATAACGCACCTGATTCGTTTTCCATCAGCAGTGAAATAATATGACGCGCAGAGTGATTAGCCATTTATAGGTCCTCCGCTAAAATCATTTCAGACAAACCCTTGCCATTTTGAATCATTGGGAACACGTTCTCTTTTTGGTCGGTAATAAAATCCATAAATACAAAGCGCGATTTCATAGCAAAGGCTTCTTTTAATGCACCTTCAACATCTTCTGGCTTAGTAATTTGCATGCCTACATGACCGTAAGCTTCGGCCAGTTTAACAAAATCAGGCAGGCTGTCCATGTACGATTCAGAATAACGGTTCTCATAGAAAAATTCTTGCCATTGACGCACCATGCCTAAATAGCGGTTATTGAGCATAATCACTTTAATTGGCAAATGGTATTGCGCACAGGTTGAAAGTTCTTGAATATTCATTTGAATACTGCCTTCACCGGTGACGCAAGCTACTTGAGCATTGGGGTGCGCTAGCTGTACGCCCATTGCGTAGGGTAAGCCAACCCCCATCGTTCCTAAGCCGCCAGAGTTAATCCAACGACGTGGCTTATCAAAGTTATAATATTGCGCCGCCCACATTTGATGTTGCCCAACGTCAGACGTTACAAAGGCTTCACCCTTGGTGATTTCATGCAATTTCTGAATGACATATTGCGGTTTAATAAATTCGGTACTTTGGGCAAAGTTTAAGCATTTTTTGCCACGCCATGTCTCAATTTTTTTAAACCAAGCAGCAAGCGCATCGCTATTTTGTGCTGGTTTTTCAGTGGCAATGAGTTCATTCATATCTGCCAGTACCGATTTAACATCACCGACTATAGGCACATCAATTTTTACGCGTTTTGAAATTGAAGATGGATCAATATCGATATGAATAATTGTGCGTGGGTTTGATAGGAAATGCGCAGTATTACCAATTACGCGGTCATCAAAACGTGCGCCAACGGCTAGCAACACATCACACTCTTGCATTGCCATATTAGCTTCGTAAGTGCCGTGCATGCCTAGCATGCCTAAAAATTTTTGATCAGAGGCTGGAAAGCCACCTAAGCCCATTAATGTGCTGGTAATCGGAATGCCTAGCGATTGAACGAGCTTGATTAAATGCGCAGAAGCGTCACCTAATACGACGCCACCGCCAGAATAAACCATGGGGCGTTTCGCTTCGACAAGGAGCTTAAGCGCTTTTTTGATCTGACCTAAGTGCCCTTTGGTAACAGGGTTGTATGAGCGTAAATTAACGCTTTCTGGATACTCAAATTTACATAAATGGGCAGTAATATCTTTAGGGATATCTACTAATACCGGCCCTGGACGACCACTAGCAGCCACATAAAAAGCCTTTTTCATGGTGGCGGCAATATCTTTTACATCTTTAACTAAGAAGTTATGTTTCACGCATGGGCGTGTAATGCCAACAGTGTCACATTCTTGGAACGCATCTTCACCAATGGCGTAAGTAGGCACTTGACCACTAATAATGACCATCGGAATAGAATCCATGTAAGCAGTCGCGATACCTGTGACCGCGTTTGTCGCACCTGGACCAGAGGTAACAAGCGCAACCCCTACTTTGCCAGTAGAACGAGAGTAGGCATCAGCTGCGTGAAGTGCCGCCTGTTCATGACGCACTAAAATATGCTTAAATTTATCTTGATGAAAAATAGCGTCGTAAATATGTAATACCGCGCCACCTGGGTAGCCAAATACAAATTCAACATTTTCTTCATGCAGGCAACGGATTAAAATTTCCGCACCAGTGATTTTTTTAGAGCTTTGTTCCATGCTTTGTTCCATGCTTATTTTTTACTTTAATTTTTTGTGCTTTTCACTAAATTAACGCTTGTTTTTATTAGATTTAGTGATTTTTTGTTACGTTTATATGCCAACCCTATACCATAACGGTTTGAGCCTATTTGGTCAAGGAGGATGAGTTTTTACTCAATGGATTTATGACAATAAAAACAGATTAAATATGCGTATATTCGCCTTCTGCTCGAGCGCTACAACTAAGGGGTGTAAATTAGAAATGTCTAGTTTACGGTCTTTGTATCAATTTATACTTAATTTTTATCTGCTACGCCAGGCTTATTCGTTTCGTTTTATTGTTTATCCTTTAATCCGCATTGATAAATCAATTGCCAGTACATTTTTTGTAATGGCGCCGATTGAAATGCGATCAACCCCTGTGAGTGCAATCTCGCGAACATTTTCTAATGTAATGCCACCCGAGGCCTCCAGTAGGGCGCGACGACCAAATTTTTGATTGATAATGACGGCCTCACTTAGCTTAGCGATACTAAAGTTGTCTAGCAAAATGCTAGTAGCATCTGCACTGAGTGCTTCTTGTAACTGAATTAAATTTTCAACTTCAATTTGTATGCTTTTATTGGAATTTAATGCTATTGCCTGAGCCATTACTGCGCTAATGCTACCAGCCGCCGCAATGTGATTTTCTTTAATTAAAATACCGTCATATAAAGCTAAGCGTTGATTGTGACCACCACCAACAGTCACAGCATATTTCTGGGCTAATCTTAAATGGGGCATTGTTTTGCGTGTATCTAAAATTTGACACGGTGTACCGGCAATCGCCTCTACATATTTTCTTGTTGCAGTCGATGTGGCAGAAAGCGTTTGTAAGAAGTTTAGTGCACAGCGTTCGCTCGTCAGAAGCGCGCGTGCTAGGCCGTGTATTTCACATAACACCTGATTTGATTTGACATGCTGGCCTTCAATAATGAGCCAGTTAATATCGACATTAGTATCAATCTGTTTGAAGCATGCATTTACCCAATCAAGGCCACAAATAATGGCATTTTCTCGCGCGACAATTGTAGCGTTGACAGTTAAAGATGGCGGGACGAGTAATGCGGTGAGATCACCAGGGCCGACATCTTCATCTAATGCGGCTTGTACTTGCTGGCGAACCAACTCATAAAAGGCTGCTGAATGCGCTGGATAGTATTGGCTAAATAACGTCATGATTTCGCTAACAATATATTATTTTTAATAAACATTATTAGGATAACTAGCTTGCCTTGATAAACCAAGTGATGTTTGAATTATAATGCGACTAACCATTAATTTTTAGTAAAAATTACACACACCAATATCATGAAACTTTTATACACGATCAATAGCCCTTATGCCCGTAAAGTACGAATTGTTGCAGCAGAGAAACATATCGAAATGGCGCTTGAGGAAGTGGTTTTAGCCGCTCATGATTGCCCTGTAAAGCTTTACAATCCCTTAGGCAAAGTGCCTGTGCTGATTTTAGCAGATGGTGATAGCTTGTATGATTCTCGGGTGATTGTGGAATATTTAGATAATCGCACCCCCCTTGCACATTTAATACCTCAAGACCAAGGTGCAAAAATTAAGGTGCGTCGATGGGAGGCGCTTGCTGATGGTGTTTGTGATGCCGCGGTAGCGACTATGCTAGAGCAGCGTAAGTCAGCGCAAGCTCAAGATGAGAATTTTATTGCTAGGCAGATGGGTAAAGTCACGCTTGGTTTGCAAGCTTTGAATGATGACTTAGGCAAAAATAAATGGTGCGTCAATGGTATTTTTAGCTTAGCTGATATTGCTGTCGGCTGTATGTTAGGCTATGTGAATTTACGGTTTGGTTCAGTGATTAATTTAACAACGCAATATCCGAACTTGGATCGACTACAAGTAGCGTTATTAAAGCGTCAGTCCTTTAAAGAAAGTTTACCCATTCCAAATTAAGCGAAATTTTAGTAAATAAAATCTCGATTTTCATCGACTAGTTTAGAAAGTTGGGTTTTTTTGCGCAAGTCTTGTCTGCTGTTTAAGCGTTTTTGCGCTGCAGGAGGAAAGTCTGTAAACCGAATAATATCGCGTTCAATGAGTAGCGTAATTAAATCTTCTAATATCCGCGCTAATTGTATGTCGCTCTCGCGAAACGGGGCGATTTCAGTCAAAGCACTTTCTAAATATTGAATATATTCGCCGGTATCATCCGCAATGAATTCCCACCCTGCACCAAGATTTTCTGATGCACTGCCAGTAATACGTCCTTGTTCATTTCTAAACACATAAGCCATATCAGCCTCCGTAACCTAGTAGCATTTTAATGGGATAATTTTAGTACTTACTCTTTTATTTTCATTTTAAAAACAAAAGGAATAATCAGCTTCAGACCTTAGATTTGCGGCGCATCCCATTCAAGCTAATTTAGCAATAGTCGTCGCTAGCGTTTAGGGTTGAAGTGCATTATATAGCAGCAGTAATAATGCCGCCACCTAGGCAAACATTGCTTTCATACACCACAGCAGATTGACCTGGTGTGACAGCCCACTGTTTTTGCCCGAATTTAATCTCAACGACCTCAGTTGTTAAGCGGTCTATCTCACATGGGGCATCAGGTTGCCGATAACGGGTCTTGGCAGCATATACCCAATTATTTATGGGCACTTCATTGTCAATCCAAGTGAGTTGACTCGCCGCCAAGCCATCACTGAGCAGTAATTCATGTTCATGCCCTTGTACGACAGTTAATACGTTTGCTTGCATATCTTTGGCGGCGACGAACCACGGTTCGCCATTGCTATCTCGACTACCACCGATTTTTAGGCCTTGTCGTTGTCCTAAGGTGTAGTACATTAAGCCTTCATGACGGCCTACCAGTTTGCCTTCAGGTGTTTTAATGTCGCCCGGCTCACGGGGTAGATATTTGCTTAAAAATTCTTGAAAAGGACGCTCACCAATAAAGCATATGCCTGTTGAGTCTTTTTTCTCGGCATTAATTAATCCTGCATTACGAGCGATTTCACGAACTTCTCGCTTGAGCAGTTGGCCTAGTGGGAATAGTGTTTTAGAGAGTTGCGCTTGATTCAAGCGGTATAAAAAATAGCTCTGATCTTTACTGCCATCGTCAGCTTTCATGAGCTGAAATAATCCTGGTTTTAGTGGGTTCTCGCGCACCTGTGCGTAATGCCCTGTGGCGATAACATCTGCCCCTAAGCTCATTGCATGGTCTAAAAAAGCCTTAAATTTAATTTCCGCATTACATAAAATATCAGGGTTAGGCGTACGTCCAGCTTTATATTCGCTTAAAAAATTATCAAATACACGGTCTTTATATTCTGCGCTGAAGTTGACCGCTTCAATATCAATGCCAATCTTATCTGCAATCGAAACCGCATCAATTAGGTCTTGTTTGCTAGAGCAGTATTCGTCTGTGTCGTCATCTTCCCAGTTTTTCATGAAAAGACCCGTGACTTCATATCCTTGCTCTTTTAGCAACAGGGCAGTGACAGACGAGTCGACACCACCAGAAAGGCCTACGACTACTTTTTTCTTTTGTAGTTTATTCAAATTCATGTTGTGCTATTTCGTCAAATTTAATTTTATAAATGGGTCACTACAGACAAAGGGAATTGTTGTCCAGTTAAGTAATCTTCAACGCAGCGAAGTACCTGTGGGCTTCGCATGAGCATGGCATTGTTACGCATTTCTTCAGCAGTCATCCACACTGCGCGCACGATACCTTCATCAAGTGCTAAATTCGGTTGATGATTGCTCACGCTGCCAATGTAAGCAAAACGCAAATAGGTGGTGTCGTTATGTTCATGCCGCCAATGATAAATACCTAGTAGAGACTCAGGTTTAAATGAATAGGCCGTTTCTTCTAAGGTCTCACGTATTACGGCCTCAATTAAGGTTTCATTATCTTCCAAATGGCCGGCAGGTTGGTTGAAACGATTGCCTCGATCAGTAATTTCTTCTACCAGTAAAAATTTTCCGTGATCTTCTACGATTGCCGCGACAGTGGCATGTGGCATCCATTGCATAATTTAATGTCTTTAATTTAATCTCATTATTTTAACTCAAACTAACTATTTCATTCAGATAATCAATCTATGGGACTAAGCGTCAGTGTGACTAATAGCATACAAATTTAGCATTTGTTACGCATAGTATTAAGCCAATGATGAAGGTCATGGCAAAAATAGTCACTGATTCAGCTAAAGCTTTGTTAATATTCGGCATACTAAATTAAAGCCATGTGCAAGATTAAGACTAAATTGAACAAAAAAATTGACAGCCTCAGTACCATTTATCTAGCCTCACGAAGCCCGCGACGCGTTGAATTATTAAAGCAGATAGGAGTGTCATGCGAGACTTTGCCAGCAGATATTGACGAATCACAACATATTAATGAATCTGCAGAAAACTATGTCAGAAGGCTTGCGCAGCAAAAAGCAGAAGCTTGCTTGTTAAGGTTAAATGTAGAACAGCGGTTACGACCTGTTTTGGCGGCTGATACCACTGTTGTGTTAGCAGACTTAGTGTTAGGTAAGCCGGAGCATGATCATGATGCGCGACGCATGTTACGTGCGCTTTCAGGTAGTGTGCATCAGGTGCATACCGCGGTAGCGTTGGCCTTTAATAATAAGATTGAGGTGCTACTGTCCACAACGATGGTAGAGATGATGGTACTCTCGGAGGTTCAAATTGACGCCTACATTAAGACAGGGGAGCATCGTGATAAAGCGGGCAGTTATGGTATTCAAAGTGAAGCTGGTGCATGGATTAAGCGTGTAGAGGGTAGCTACTCTGGTGTGATGGGTTTGCCCTTATATGAAACAGCTAGTTTGTTGAGAGCCCAGGGAATTGGCATTTTCTAGCCGTATAGAATTGCAATACAATTAATATATATATAGATTAAATTAAAGTTAAAAGAGAATGTAAATTGAGTGAAGAAATATTAATTAACGTAACACCACAAGAAACAAGAATTGCCATGATGGAGAATGGTGTGGTGCAAGAATTGCAGATTGAACGGAGTTCATCACTAGGGTTGGTTGGCAATGTATATCGCGGTGTTGTGTGCCGTGTATTACCTGGGATGCAATCAGCTTTTATTGAAATGGGCTTGCAGCGTGCTGCTTTTTTGCATGCAGGTGATATTTTTGAATGCGGGCAATCTGAAACACAGTTACCGATTCAATCGGTGTTACATGAAGGCCAATCACTCATGGTGCAGGTCATTAAAGAGCCGATTGGCACCAAGGGTGCCCGACTAACGACACAAATTAGTATAGCAGGGCGGTTTTTAGTCTATTTACCACAACAAGAGCATATTGGCGTATCTCAGCGTATTGAGGATGAAGCTGAGCGTGAACTGTTAAGAGCGCGCTTGATTGGATTGCTACCAGAAGACCGTGTGGGGGGCTATATTATAAGAACCATGTCAGAAGCCGCGACAGATGATGAGTTGCTGGCAGACATAGATTATTTAACTAAAACTTGGGCGCATATTCGTTCAAAAAGCACTACAGTACCTGAGCGCACATTGATTTTTCAAGATTTGAATTTACCTATGCGCGTGTTGCGTGATGTATTGTGTGATGAGACTGAAATGGTACGTGTTGACTCTAGCGAAACTTACCAAAAGCTGGTGGATTTCGCTAATTTATATGCAATTACGGCGTTGGATAAGCTCGTACATTATCAAGGCGAACGACCGCTATTTGATTTATACAACATCGAGCAAGAAATTGAAAAAGCGATGTCACGTAAGGTGGAACTTAAGTCTGGCGGGTATCTGATTTTTGATCAAACTGAAGCGTTAACTACTGTAGATGTGAATACCGGCAGTTTTGTCAGTGGTAAAAATCTATCAGACACTATTTTCAAAACCAATTTGGAAGCAGCCCAGTCTATTGCTCGTCAGTTACGATTGAGAAATTTAGGCGGTATCATCATCATTGACTTTATTGACATGGATGAAGATACGCAACGTGAAGCAGTATTAGATGAATTGCAAAAAGCAGTCGCTCGTGATCGCGCACGCACAGGGGTCAATGGTTTTACGCCACTGGGCTTGGTAGAAATGACAAGAAAACGCACGCGGGAGAGTTTGGCGCATGTGCTTTGTGAGACTTGTAATACATGTAAGGGGCGGGGAGAGCAGAAAACGGCTCAAACAGTGTGCTATGAGATTTTACGTGAATTATTAAGAGAGGCGCGTCAGTTTAATGCGAGAGAACTTCGTGTGCTAGCTGCTTCAAAAGTGATTGATATGTTGTTGGATGAAGAGTCACAAAGTTTAGCTAATTTATCCGATTTTATAGGAAAACAAATTTCTTTACAGGCTGAACCTCATTACAGCCAAGAGTCATTTGATATTATTCTAATGTAGCTAAATTGCAGCTTTATTGAAATGAAGGCGGCGCTAAGTTGAATTTTGCGCAACGCATGAGCTTTAGCAAAATGGCATCGAGTTGGTTAGATTGCTGCATGAGTTTGGCAAATTCATTTTCTGTTGCTTCGAGATTTTTAATAAGATTATCGGCATTGTTATCCGACTCCATCAAGGTTTCCGCACGTTTATCAAGTGCTTTTTTATGCACATTAATTTGTGTTTTAAGCTCACCAATAACGACGTTTAACCAAATCGTGCAATTAACCTGTGCTTGTTCAAATAACGCTTGAATTTGTGTGACAAGGCCTAAGTAAAATCTACGAATTAAAAAATGCTTTTCCGTTAGGATGTTGATGGGGTCAGTACAGAAGTCGCGGGTGATTTTTTCTAAAGATTGAATGTCTTGTATAAAGCCATCTATATTAAGATTAATGGCTTGAGTTTTTTCAAAGCCATGCTTGCTGTAAAATAGCTGATATAAATCATCGGTATGTTTTTTGATCGTAGTTGCTTCGACTTTTACTTCTTCAGCAAGATTAATGGCTAATTTAGTAAGTTTACGCATACTTTTGTTCAAGTTTACGGTTGTCCAACTGTCACCCATGTCTTGTTTTGTTTGCTCAAGTGTCGTGTTTAGATAACCAAGACTTAGGTGGCGTAAGAGTTTTTCACTTAGTCGTTTAATTTTTTCATTGCCTTGATTAAAAGTAAGCACTGATGATTCGTAGCGTTTACGTTCCGCCACCACATTCGCTAGAATATCTTTGGAAGCTTCACGATTTTTATTTTGGATTTCTTTTAATTCAGTGAGCTGACTTTTGTTTTGATTGACGCGCATAAGCGCTATTTTGCGTGATGACCGAATCATATTTGAGCATTCAGTCACCACACTTCTACCAAGCACTTCATGCTTAGACTCAATGAGTTGATTTGCCAGCGCGTCTTCAAGTGAGCCAATATTACTTCGTTTAAGTAATGCCGCATCCTTTCTGATTTTAGCTACCAAAGCTTTTTGCGCCGATATGGCAAAAATATTACGAGCATCTACATCTAATTCATGCGCTGTATTTTGAATTTGTTTTTCAATCAGCGCGTTAACCTCATCTTCGGTTTCAAGTCCATCCCAGAGAATATCAATTTTATTGAGAATGACTAGCTTATGGGTAGCACTTTTTTGCACATATTCCGTCCAAATTTTCATATCAGACTTTGTAATGCCAGTGTCTGTTGCCGCTAGAAATAATACGGCCTGCGCATTAGGGATAATGTTGAGTGTTAGCTCAGGTTCAGCACCCATAGTATTGAGCCCTGGGGTGTCAATAACAACCAAGCCATTTTTGAGTAAGGGGTGTGGGTAGTTGATGAGCGCATGGCGCCAAACGGGTATTTCAACCGTACCTTTTTCAGCAAGTAAGCGACGCATACTAGGATCATCCTCATTCCAAAAACCAAGAGATTTAGCAGTTTCTAGATCAACTTCTCTTTTTTGTATTAAGGTTCTTAGCGTTTCCTGCATTGCATCTGGCGATGTAATATCTAATCGAATTTTATGCCAAATGTCTGGCGTGGTTTTTAAGTAAGTAAGCGTACTGTCAGTTTTTCTGGTTTCAATAGGTAGAAGCCTAATGCAAGGTTCTTCAGCGGCATCCCAAAATATTTCTGTTGGGCACATTGTAGTTCGCCCAGGTGAACTTGGCAGAAGACGTTGATTAAAATCTGGGAAAAATAGGGCATTGATAGTTTCAGTTTTCCCTCTTGAGAATTCTGCCAAAAAAGCCATGACTAGCTGATCTTTTTTTATAATCTCTTTAATGTCATAAAGCCTTAATTCTTGCGTTGCATTCAACGAATCTGTTTGACCAAGCCAGTCGATATATTCATTTATTGTTGTAATAAGGGTTTCACGCCACTCGCTATATTCAGTAATTTTTGTGCTTAGGCTAGAATGGGCATGTTTTTGCTCAATAGCCGTGTTAGACGTATTCTTAGTGCTCATATATTGATTTATAGTTAACTTATAATATAGCGAGTAAGCTATTTTCTAATGGGATCAATATGGTGACGAGCAATAACTGTGCCGCAATAATGAATATAAGCGGACTTAAATCTACATTGCCTGCTGGCGGAATAAATCTTCGCAGAAAATATAAGATTGGATGGGTTAAATTGTTTAATATTGGCGCAATTGGTGTGTGAGGATTGACCCAACTTAAAATGGCTTGTATCAATACGGCATATAGAAAAATAGTGATGCTCATGCTGATAACACCAATGAGTGCAACGCTTAGTATGGTTAGCCAAATGCTATTGCCCGCAATCAATAATGGAAAGTCTTTCAGCCATAAGGTTAGTACAGTCAGTAATAGTTGCGTGATATAAGCAAGCAAAAATGTAGAAATATCCAATTTGGCAATACCTAAGTTTCTTAGGGTGACCATTAGGCGGCGCATGGGTTTTACCGCAAAGTTAGTCAGGCTCACAATCATTTGTGCGGCCTGATTTTGAAAAGAGACTTTTGTGAGCTGAAAATAAAAGCGTAACAAAAATAATAGGGTTAGGATGCCTAGTACAGTTTGTAGCAAAAATAAAAGAGCGTTATTGAGCAAGATCGTCACCTAATGATTTTGATTTATCTGCAGCAGCTTGGGCAGCAGCTAGAATAATTTTTTTGATATTAGCGGTTTCTAATGCAAGAATGCCTTGCTCAGTGGTGCCGCCTTTTGATGTTACCTGCGCTCTCAATGTTTTAATATCATCACTACTTTGACTAGCAAGTAAACTAGCCCCTGCAAAGGTTTGAACCGCTAACATGCTTGACTCTTCGGCAGTCATACCAAGGTTAATTGCGGCATCTTGCAATGCCTCAATTAAATAAAATACATAAGCTGGCCCGCTGCCAGAGATTGCGGTTACAGCATCCATTTTCGCTTCATCATCCAGCCAAAGGGTGGTGCCAACAGCACCTAGAATTGTAGAGGCCCTATCTTGCTGAAGTTGGTTAACATTAGGCATTGCAAACAGTGCTGAAACACCTGCCTGAATCTGTGCTGGGGTGTTAGGCATCACGCGTACGACGGAGGGATAATTGCCTAACCAGCGAGAAATGTCAGTAGTTCTTATCCCCGCGGCAATCGAAATAATCAGTTGAGAGCTTATTTTTTTGCTTAATTGCTCACATACTTCTCGCATTTGTTGAGGCTTTACTGCTAACACGATGACATGACTACGCTTGCTGATGTTGTCGTTTTCGACATAACTGTCACTTACTTGTACATTAAATTCCGCTGTTAATTGCTCGCATTTTTTTACATCAGGATCAATGACTGTAATGGCTGACATGTCAAAATCATTATTTTTCAGCCCACCGATAATTGCGCGTGCCATATTGCCACCGCCAATAAAACTGATATTCATTTTATTATTCATACGTTGGCATTATCCTATTGAGTCAATTAATGTTAAATGTCTATTTTCTGGCACCAAACAAAGCTGAGCCTATTCGCACAATCGTCGCACCTTCTTCTATTGCAATCCGGTAGTCATCTGACATGCCAATAGAAAGGGTATCTAAAGTAAACCCTTTTTCTAACAAGGCATCATAACATTCTCGTACTTGTTTGAATTGTATGCGCTGTTTATTATTATCATTGCTTGGCTCGGGTATCGCCATTAAACCACGCAGCTTTAATCGAGGAAGTTTTGAGATAGCGCTTGCCAGTGTCTCCAACTCTTGTTGGGTAACACCGCTTTTGCTCTCTTCATTGCTAATGTTAACCTGAATGCACACTTGCAATGGCGCTAGCGTTTCAGGCCTAGCATCATTCAAGCGCTGCGCTATTTTAAGTCTATTAATGCTATGAACCCAATTAAAATGTTGCGCAATTAATTGTGTTTTGTTGCTCTGTATTGGTCCAATAAAGTGCCATTCAATAGCCAAGTCAGCGAGTTGCGACTGCTTGTCTAAAGCTTCTTGTAAATAGTTCTCACCAAACAGCTTTTGACCAGCAGCATAAGCTTCACGAATGGCTAGTGCCGATTGTGCTTTGCTAACGGCAAGCAAATTTACGGACTGTGCACGATGATTAGCCAATTTAGCTAATTGAATAGTTGCTAGAATATCTTGCAAGCGATTGCTAATTGAGGTCATAATTCATTAAGCTTAAATTTGATAAATTTAACATTAATATTTACAGCTGATTAATAGTATTGAACATAGCGTTGGAAATGGCACTTTAAGATATAACACAATAAATTATAACAGGAGCAAGTTGTGGATATTTCAGATTTACTCGCATTTTCAGTTAAAAATAAAGCCTCAGATTTACATCTATCTGCAGGTTTGCCGCCAATGATTCGTGTGCATGGTGACATTCGTAAAATTAACGTGCCCGCTTTTGATCATAGTCAAGTACATGACATGGTCTATGACATTATGAGTGATGGTCAACGTAAATCCTATGAAGAGACGTTAGAGTGCGACTTTTCATTTGAAATTCCTAATTTAGCACGCTTCCGGGTAAATGCTTTTAATCATAATCGTGGTTCTGGTGCAGTATTTCGTACTATTCCGTCTAAAATATTGACGCTTGAAGAGCTAAACTGCCCCGCGATTTTTAAAGATATTGCTGATACGCCACGCGGCCTTTGTTTAGTGACAGGGCCAACAGGTTCAGGTAAATCGACAACGCTGGCAGCGATGATTGATTATATTAACGATAAAGAATTTGGCCATATTTTAACGGTGGAAGACCCGATTGAATTTGTTCACACTTCAAAAAAGTGTCTAATCAATCAACGTGAAGTTGGTCCGCACACCCTTTCTTTTAATAACGCGTTACGCTCAGCATTGCGTGAAGATCCTGATGTAATTTTAGTGGGCGAATTGCGTGATTTGGAAACAATCCGCCTTGCACTTACTGCCGCTGAAACAGGCCATATGGTTTTTGGTACTTTGCATACTAGCTCAGCTGCCAAAACAATTGATCGTATTATTGATGTATTCCCAGCGGCTGAAAAAGAAATGGTACGTTCTATGCTTTCAGAATCTTTACGTGCGGTAATCTCACAAACATTATGTAAGACAAAAGACGAGCAAGGCCGGGTTGCTGCACATGAAATTATGATTGGTACGCCTGCTATTCGCAATTTGATTCGCGAAGCTAAAATACCGCAAATGTATTCAGCGATTCAAACGGGTCAAAATGTTGGGATGCAGACGCTCGATCAAAACTTACAAGATTTAGTTAAACGTGGCGTAATTTCAGCGAATGAAGCACGTAGCAAGGCAGCTAATAAAGATAATATTATGGGTTAAACCGTTAGGTTTAACCCAGGTACATGATGAAAATAGGTGAATAATGGAAAAAGGTCAGGCAGAAAAGTTTGTATTTGATTTATTGCGCTTAATGTTGGCAAAAAAGTCGTCAGATTTATTTATCACCGCTGGTTTTCCACCGGCCATGAAGATAGACGGTAAGCTCACACCAGTGAGTAGTCAAGTGTTGTCAGGGCAGCAGGCGCGAGAAATTGCACGTGCCATTATGAATGACAAACAGACTTCTGAATTTGATGCTACAAATGAATGTAACTTTGCGATTGGCATCCCTAGCGTTGCACGTTTTCGTGTAAATGCCTTTATTCAGCGAGGGTCTGTTGGACTGGTGTTCAGAACCATTGCCACAAAAATCCCAGAGTTTGAAGAGCTTGGCTTACCCGAAGTATTGAAAGACGTCGCCATGACTAAGCGTGGCCTCGTGATATTTGTGGGTGGCACAGGTTCAGGTAAGTCAACTTCATTAGCGGCAATGGTTGGCTATCGCAATCAAAATAGTTATGGGCATATTATTACGATTGAAGACCCTGTCGAATTCATCCATGAGCATAAGAACTGCATTATCACGCAGCGTGAAGTGGGGGTTGATACTGATAATTGGCATATCGCTTTGAAAAATACTTTGCGCCAAGCGCCTGATGTGATTTTGATTGGTGAAATTCGTGATCGGGAAACGATGGATTATGCAATCGCTTTTGCAGAAACTGGCCACTTATGCATGGCTACTTTACATGCCAATAGTACCAATCAGGCCTTAGATCGCATTGTTAACTTCTTCCCAGAAGAGCGCCGTCATCAGTTGCTTATGGATTTATCCTTGAATACACGCGCCTTTATTTCACAACGACTTATCGCTAAAAAAGACGGTAAAGGTCGGGCGGCGGCGATAGAGATCATGCTTAATTCACCATTGATTTCAGATTTGATTTTCAAAGGTGATGTGCATGAAATTAAGTCAATTATTGCTAAATCACGTGACATAGGCATGCAAACATTTGATCAGGCACTATTTGATTTACATGAAGCGGATGTCATTACCTATGAAGATGCATTGCGAAATGCAGATTCGGAGAACGATATTCGATTGAAAATTAAATTAGAAGGTAAGGCTACGCATGGAAAAGATTTATCTGCTGGCTTAGATAGTTTAGGCATTGTCTAGCATTTTGACAGATAGAGACAATTTAACTTTGATATACGACTTGTCCGTGCACTAAGGTAAATTTAACTTTTCCAGCCATTTCTAAGCCATTAAAGGGTGTATTTTTACCTTGGCTTTTTAGGGCGCCGGGGCTTATTTTCCAGTATTGCTTAGCATCAAAAATACAAATATCAGCATCACTATTCAAGCTGAGGTTCCCAGCAGGTATACCTAAAATTTTTGCAGATGCTAGGCTAACGAGCGCAATTGAGGTTAATAGGTCAACTTTTTCTTGCTGAGCCCATTTTAATGTGAGCGCCAGTAGCAACTCTAAACCAGTTGCGCCAATTTCAGCTTCAGCAAAGGGCGCTAATTTAGCATCGTCGTCAACAGGCGTGTGGTCAGAACAAATGGCGTCAATGGTGCCATCTCTTAGACCGGCAGTTAAGGCGTCTTTATCACGCTGAGTACGTAGTGGTGGTTTTAGATGACAGTTTGTATCAAAAAAACCGATATCATGCTCAGTGAGGTGTAAATGGTTGGCACTTACATCGCAGCTAATATTGATACCCTGTTTTTTTGCTTCGCGTATCATGCCTACGCCTTCAGCAGTTGATAAGCGGCTGATGTGCACTTTGGCACCGGTTTCTTTGGCAATACGCAATATGCTGGCAAGTGCCAGTGCTTCAGCTGCACTAGGAATGCCTTTTAGCCCTAGCCTACTTGCTATTTCACCATCATGCGCCACACCATCTTTGGCTAAAAAAGGTTCTTCTGCATGCAAAAATAATGTAAAGCCAAATGTTGCGGCATATTCCATGGCGCGCCATAGCACTTGGGTATCGGTAATCGCAATATTGGCTTGTGAAAAACCTACACAACCTGCCTCGCGCAATTCTCCCATTTCAGAAAGTATTTTGCCTTGTAGTTGGCGTGTAAGTGCGCCTAATGGATACACGTGAGCTAAATTAAGCTGTTTAGCACGATGTTTTAGCATCTCTACTAGCCCAGGTTCATCTAGGACTGGATCAGTATCAGGCGGACACGCTAGGCTAGTTACACCGCCAGCAACGGCAGCCTGCAGTTCGCTAATGAGCGTGGCTTTGTATTCATCGCCTGGTTCGCGTAGTCTAGCAGATAGGTCAACTAAACCTGGACAGATAATTAAGTCATTCGCATCTATGGTTTGATTTGCAATAAAGCCTTCAGGTGCTTTGCCTAACCCGATAATTTTGCCGGCACCAATAAACACATCGAGTTGACTATCAATATTGTTTTTAGGGTCTATGACGCGCCCATTTTTGATATGAATTTTCATGACTGATTTCCCGATATTTGACCACCTGCTAGCATGGCCATGACCGCCATGCGAATAGCAATACCATAAGTCACTTGTGGCAGAATGACGGATTGTTGGCCATCTGCTACGCTAGAATCAATTTCTACGCCGCGGTTCATTGGGCCAGGGTGCAATACAATCGCATCCGGCTTGGCTAAACTTAATTTTTCTTGAGTAAGGCCATAAGTTTTAAAGTATTCTTGTGCACTTGGTAGCATTGCGCCATTCATACGCTCATTTTGCAGGCGTAACATCATCACCACATCAACATCTTTTAGGCCGGCTTTCATGTCATGGAACACATGCACACCTAGCTTTTCTACTTGCGCGGGCAATAGTGTTTTAGGGGCAATGACGCGTACTTCAGGTACACCTAATGTTGTGAGCGCATGAATTTCAGAGCGTGCAACACGTGAGTGCAGCACGTCACCGACGATAGCCACTCTTAAATTATGCAAGTCCGGTTTATATTTACGGATGGTAAACATATCCAGTAAACCTTGTGTTGGGTGTGAGTGGCGACCATCACCAGCATTAATGACATGAATATGTTCGGGTACATGTTTTGCAATAAAGTGTGCGGCGCCAGATTGTGAGTGACGCACCACAAACATGTCTGCATGCATGGCAATAAGGTTGTCCACCGTATCTAAGATTGTTTCGCCCTTAGATTGCGAAGAGGTGTTTACATTTAAGCTGATTACATCAGCAGACAGTCGTTTGGCGGCAATTTCAAAGGTAGTGCGAGTACGGGTGCTATTCTCAAAAAACAGGTTGCAGACTGTTTTACCACGTAATAACGGTACTTTTTTGACTTCACGTTCAGCCACACCAACAAATGATTCTGCGGTATCTAAAATTTGATTTAATATTTTTTTAGGCAATCCTTCAATAGATAGAAGGTGTCGTAAGCGGCCATCAGAATCTAATTGAGGGTTATTCATGCGAGTGTTGCGCCTGATTGGTTGATTGAAGTGTCGATTTCAGTTCTAGGCGTAAAGTGCCGTCGACATTTTGTGTCAATTGCAAGTTTTCTGTTGCTGCAAGCGGCATGTCAATAGCAGTAATCTGCGGTGCAATAGGTAGCTCTCGTCCACCACGGTTGACCAGTGCAAC